>JAPKBY010000021.1 GCA_028823185.1 Planctomycetota bacterium | reverse complement strand
GGGGGCCTCAGCTTGAGCTTGCAGCGCTATTCCGCGGTCGCGCCTGCTGCAGAGCATTGCTCCCAGCTTCGCGCGGCTGGCAAGACGATCGGCTTTGTGCCTACGATGGGTGGGCTTCATGAGGGGCACCTAGGGCTAGTTCGGAAGGCCGTCGCGGCATGTGATGTCACGGTCGTAAGCGTCTTCGTGAACCCGCTTCAATTTGATGAGTCTTCAGACTTAGAGAGCTATCCACGGGATTTCGAAAGGGACTCGCAGCTGCTTGAGGGCGTCGGCTGTGACGTGGTCTTCACGGGAACTTTGTCTGAGTTCTTTCCTGATGAGCTCAACGAAGAGGGCGCGCTGGAGCCGGGGTCGCTGAAGGATCCAGGTCCCTCGGCGCTCGGCCTTGAGGGAGACTCGCGCGCCGGTCATTTCGCTGGCATGGCTACGATCGTAGAGCGTCTCTTTGAGGTCGTCTCACCTACGCACGCCTACTTTGGTCGAAAGGATTATCAGCAGGCGCTCATCGTCCAAGAGTTGGCGCAGCGCCGGGGCGAACCCATCGTCGAGGTCTGCCCCACGTCTAGAGAGGAGGACGGCTTGGCGCGTTCATCGCGGAATGAGAGCCTCAGGGAGGGAGAGCGGAGAGATGCGCTCGTTCTCTCTCGAGCCCTCGCTGCTTGCGATGGGGCCTGGCGTGAGGGGGAGCGAGACGCGGAGACGCTGCGTCAGATCCTCAGCGCGTCTCTAGAAGGTGTGCCTGAAGTTCGCTTGGATTATGCCGCGCTCCGTGAGCGCGAGGCGTGGAGTGCAGAGCATCCCGTTGGTGACTTAGCTGCTGGCGTTGCGCTCATCGCAGCTCGAGTCGGCGCTGTGCGCCTGATCGATAATTTGATCTTAGGCGAGGGCGACTCATGTGAGATCGCGCGCGCAAAAGGAGCGACGCTTTGAGCGTTGAGGTGCTCGCCACTGCGAAGCTGAACCTCAGCTTAGAGGTGCTCGGCGAGACTCCGCATGGTTTCCACGAGCTGCGGACCACGATGATCGCGATCTCTTTAGGTGACTTAGTTCGGGCAGATCTGAGCGAAGAACGGGGCGTCTCATTAGACCTCAGCGGAGACTTCAGCGAGGGGGTCCCGAAGGATGAGAGCAACCTCGCAGTGCGCGCTGTCCTTGAGCTGCTCGAGCGCTGCGAGCATAGCGGCGGAGTGAGACTCGCCCTTGAGAAGCGGGTCCCGGCAGGTGCTGGCCTAGGAGGTGGGAGCGCGGACGCTGCCGCTGCGCTGCTCGCTGCTCGAGAGGTTCTTGGTTTAGGAGAGGACACAGAGATGGACGAGTCCATTCTCGGAGCCTTGGGCTCTGACACGGTCTTCTTTCGCGCTGCGAGCGCTGGTCATGCGCTTTGTGAAGGGCGTGGTGAGGTTGTTTCGGCGCGCGAGCGAGTGGGGGATTGGTCGATCTTGTTGCTGACTCCTTCTGTGCACGCTTCGACGGCGGATGTCTTTGCTGCCTTTGAGCCAGCAGGCGACTCTTCGGAGCCTGAGTCTGCCGCGGACTTTTCTAACTTGAGCGCAGCTGAGGCTCGGCTAGAGCTCAGAAATGATCTCGAAGCTCCAGCCTTGAGCCTCTATCCAGAGTTGGCAGCCTGGAGGAACGCCTTGGACGCTGCTGGACTCGCCCATGCCCGTCTCACAGGCTCTGGAGCCAGTTTTTTCGCCCTCTTCGAGGACCGAAGCGAGGCTCAAAAAGCCCTTTCGGAGCTCTTGGAGAGGTCTTCAGCGCTCCCGAAGCCGAGCCTGGCTTGCGTTACGAGCCCCTCTCATGGGGTTTGTATGAAGCTCTGAGCGAATTCAATCTCGGGAGAGCCCCTTAGATTCAGCCTTTTCCTGCCCTCTCACGCGGAGAGCCTCGGATGTGCCCTCATCAACAGGAGGTGCAACTATGCTGAATATCACTGAGGTCCGGGTGAAGCTCATTCCGGAACAGAGCGACAAATTGCTGGCCTTTGCCAGCGTTACGATCGATGACGCCCTCGTCATCCGGGACATCAAGATCATCGAGGGCGGCGAGCGAAAGTTCGTCGCTATGCCGAGTCGCAAGGTCTGCGATCGCTGCATGGACTGCGGTGGTAAGAACTATGTGAGGGCGCGCTATTGCACAGATTGTGGCGCAAGGCTCGCAGCAGAGCGGGCAGAGTCCGATGAGCGCGGGCGGCCGCGCCTCTACGCGGACATGGCTCACCCGATCAACCAGAGCGCGCGAAACTACCTCTCAGAGACGATCTTGAAAGCCTATGGCTCAGAGGTCACGAAGGCTGCTGAGATGGGGGACTCTTATCAGGGCGCTGTGGATGACCACGAGGCCTGGGATGGATTTGGTGCATTCGCTGAATGACCGTCTCTTAGGTCAGGAACGTTCCTCTCAGCGAGTTCCTCGTTAGACTCGTCCCATGGCGATCGTCGTTTCACACAAGGGCGCGGATTTTGAGGAGCTGTCCAAGGCTGCGCTGCGTCAAGCGGCGCTGGCAGATCTCATCGAGCTCAGGCTTGATGATTTGGGTGATCTCAGCGAGGAGCGCTTGGCTGAGTTCGTGCAGCAGTGCCCCAAGCCTGTGATCGCTGCTGTTCATGGGCCTGAGGCTTTCGGGAGCTTCACGGGCTCTATCGATGAGCGCCTTGAGCTCTTACGCATGGCGGCGCGAGCAGGCTGTCGATTCGTAGACGTCGATTGGCGTCTCTCTCTAGAGCTGGGTGAGGTCGGGGGGAAGTGTCATCGAATCGTCTCGCGGCATGAGCTCGAGGGAACTCCTCAGGATCTAGAGGCGATCCATGAAGAGGTCCGCGCCGTCCTTTATGAGGGCGACGTAGTGAAGCTCGTCACACACGCGAACACTTGTGAGGATGGACTCCGCTTGCTGCGCTACCTGCGAGAGTGCGGTAAGGGCTTGGTGGCTTTTTGCTCTGGGGAGAAGGGCAGCTTTACTCGAGTCCTCGCGCCGATCCTTGGCTCCCCCTTCACCTACGCCGCGGCCGCTCAACTGCACGGCTCTCAGGAGAGCGAGATGACTGCGCCGGGTCAGTTGAGGGTGAACGACTTGCACGCATTGGCCCCGCCTGGAGGGCTCTCACATGAGACGGCCGTCTTTGGCGTCGTCGGGAGACCCATCGCACAATCCTGGTCACCGCGCGTGCATGGGATGGCGCTCAAGGGCGCGAAGTTAGACGCTGTCTACCTCGCCTTCGAGCCGGATGACATCGCGGAGTTTCTCAAGCTAGCTGACGATGACTGCTTCCGTGGCTTCTCTATTACGGCGCCGTTTAAAGGAGGTGCGTTGATTCAATCAAGATCAACGGACTCCATCTCAGAGCGTGCAGAGGCAGCGAACACGCTCGTGCGTGAGAAAGATGGTTGGCGCGCATTCAATACTGACGTCCCTGCGATTCGAGAGACCCTCGAGCTAGCGATGCAGATGCACTCACAGGAGCCTGGCAGGCCGGTCGCGCTCGCGGTCTCTACGGCCCTCGTGCTCGGCACTGGAGGCGCGGCCTCGGCGGCTTGCGCCGCGCTCAGCGAGGTGGGCGCAAAGCTGATCGTGGCTGGTAGAGATGTGGAGCGAGCGCGCGCGCTCGCGAGCCGCTTCGGCGGCACTGGGATCGCCTGGGATGAGATCGAGAGCTGTGAGCATGACATCCTGATCCATTGCACGCCCGCAGGGTCCTTGACTGATCCAGGCGCTGAGCCGATTCCGTCCGAGTGGATTCGCCCAAACACTCTCGTTCTAGACGGGGTCTACCGACCTGTTAAGACACCGCTGCTCGCTGCGGCGATCGCGTGTGGTTGCACCGCGGTTCCGGGAGGCGAGTGGTTCGTTCGACAGGCGGCTCGGCAGTATCGTCTCTTCACCTCTCAGGAGCCGGATGAGGAGATGCTCAGGGCAGCCTTCCGTCACGCGCTCGATGAGGAAGATGTGAGTTGAGTCGACCGGTCGTCCTCCTCGGTTTGCGCTGCGCTGGCAAGAGCGCCGTCGGTCGTGAGTTGGCCAAGGAGCTCGATCTCCCCTTCGTTGATCTCGATCTTGAGCTGGCTGCCTTAGAGGGCAGCGGGAGATCTGTGGGAGAACTCCTGGAGGAACTAGGTGAAGAGCGCTTCCGAGATTTAGAAGTCGCCGCGCTCTCGGCCTCGCTCTCACGCGGCGCGCTCGTGCTCGCGGCAGGTGGGGGTGTGATAGAGCGTGAGGAGAACCGCAGCCTCTTAGGCGAGGGCGCGAAGCTCATCTGGTTAGATGCGCCAGATGAAGAGCTCCTGAGGAGACGAGGTGCAGATGAGACGAGTCGCCCGCTCCTCGCGGGCGCAGACCCGGCTGAAGAGCTCTCTTTGATTGGTCCGCGTCGCAGGGCGCTCTATGAGGCCTTAGTGGGACGTGTTCATGAGACGATGGGAAAGGACATCTCTGCTCTCGCGAGTGACTTGGCGAAAGGGTTGCGGGGTGCAGCGGGTATAGATGGCTAGGATGGGGGAGTGATGAAGATCGCAGAGCGAAGGCAGGGGCAGAGAGGAGGGAGGGCTCGTGTCGCTTCTTCGAGCGCAGGCTCCGCTCTCACCTTTTTCTTCGCCTCGGCGCTCCTCTCACATAGTTGCGTTGTACCGAGTGCTTCGAACGCGGAGGAGCTGGCCCCCGACGTGAGTGAAGAGGCTGTAGCGTCAAGCTCTGCAGCGCTCGTTGTCGATGATGCGCGCTGGCAGGCCATGTTGTTGGTGGCGGGCTCGCCGCCACCGCCCGATCTCCCTGCAGGCTTGGTAGCCGCTCGCTCTGAACGCTCAGCCAGCGCCTTAGGCCTGGTCGCAGAGACCTTGGAGAGTGAGGAGGCTGAGGCCTTTCTTGCCACATTGCAGGCGCTCTTTCTTGATGAGGAGACACCTGATCTCCTCTGGTGTGCGGCTGCGCGCGCTTCGGCGGCGCTCAAGCTTGAAGCGGTCGCGCCTGTCTTTGCGGTCAACTTAGAATCAATGAGGCCTGCGCGTCGTGTGGCGGCTGCGGACGCTTTGCATCAAATGCGCGGGGCATGGTTTGAGTCGAGCGCGCAGGCGCTGGGCCAGCTCAGCGCTGGCTCTGCTCCTACTGTGGAACATCTCGCGAACTTGGAGGCGGCGACCGCGCGTGTCCGTGAGTACGCGGCGGAGCTCTATGCGCTGGACTCTGTGCGCGCCACCGCCGCTCTTAGCGATGCTGACCCACAGCTGCGGGTGCTCGCTGCGCGAGCTCTCTCTCAAGCCTTCGCTTCGTCAGCTCCTGATGAGGCCTTCGACCCAGCGCGGGCTCGCGCCGCGCTCTTGAAGCAACTTCAGGTTGAAGAGCACCCTCTGCCGCTCTTCGCGCTCGTCTCAGCCTTTATTGAACAGCTCGGGTCTACGGACATCTGCACCTATGATGCGCGCGCGTTCTCGACGGCCTTGCACGCCAGAGCAGCGCACTGTGACGTCACTTTGATCGCAGCGGTCGCTCACGGCCTCGCGCGGATGCCTCTCGACCCCGAGCTCCCGATTCGTGATGAAGCCGGCGTCCCAGACGCTTGCAGCATGGCGCTAGCAGCGGAGGCTCTTGAGTCGCTCTTGATCGAGTGGCTTAGGCCTGGACGTTTGGTGGATGTCGATTCACTCGCGAGCGCGTTGCGTTCGCTTGAGACTCTCTTCGAGCGTCCGCAGTCTCCTTCCACGAAGCCCGAGCTCTGTGGCGTTCTCTTAGACGCGATCGAAGATTCGATTCGAGCGCCCTCGATCAGGACTGGAGCAGCGCGCGCCTTAGCCTTGGTCGGCCGTCCAGAGGACCTGCCGCGCCTAGCAGCGTGCCTCGATGAGGCTCCGACCGATGTGGCTTATGAGTTAGTCGCCACGGTCACGAAGCTCGTTGAGGGGGTTGAGGTCTCTTCGGAGTCAGCGATCGCAGCTCGAGACGCGCTCGTCGCGATGCTCTCGCATGATGAAGCGAGCTTGCGCCGTCGCGCCTTGAGCCTGCTCGCGACAGCCCCGCTCTCTCCGTTGGCTGAGACGACGGACGCGCGTCTGTTCCTCAGAGTCCTTGAGCAAGGGCTCCCTGCGGAGGACTCTGCGGTCATATTGGAGCTCCTCTCCAGACGTCGGGATCCGGCGCTCGTGGAGGCGATCCTCTCTAGCAGCGCCTTTGATCGCCTAGCTGACCCTGCCTCAGGTGCGGCGGGCTTTCTGACCGCCGCGCTCGGTAAGCTCGCTTCCGGTGATGGTCAGAGGACCTTCGCTGTAGCCAGTCAGTTGATGGGGGCTGCTGGAGTGGTGGATAGAGTGCAGCGTCTACGCAACGCGCTCGCCTTGCACGCTGCTCTCTCCGATGAGGTAGCAGAGAGCTTCGAGCCTGAACAACACGCTGCCATCGTGATGTGGTCACTAGAGTTCCGTGAGGCTGCGGGCTCATTGGCCGGGCTGATGACAGACGATGTGTCTACCTCATTTTTGGAGCGCTTGATCGAGGTGCACCTCGAGAGGTGCGCCGAAGACTCTGAGCGTCCACGCTGGGCTCATCCTACGGCCCTGCTCCTCGCTGACCTCTTTGATGCCCTCGAGTTCAATCCCAACGATGGCGTGCGTGCTGGCTTTGCTGGACGAACGAGGGGGAACTTTGAGCGTGCTCTTGGTTATGCGCGCTCAACCCCGGATCAAGTGGATGATTTGCTCGTGCTCCGCGATCGCGCTCGCTTCTTCGTGGCTGCGGGAGAGACCTTTAAAGCAGTCAGAGATTATCGAGACGTGGTCAGGCTGGAAGGAGAGCTTGTCAGCGGCCCGGACGTGCCGACTTCGGTCTTGGGGCTGACGGATCTTCGTGACGCGGCAGAGCTCGCTGCTATTGACGGCATGTTTGAGGCCGACGCGCTCCCCTCAGCTGTTGATTTGACCCTCGCTCTCATCTCAATAGAGGCCTGGTTCTCTGAACCACACGGGGTTCGTCTGGAAGACCTCTCTTCGCTCGTTGAGCGCGTCGGAGGCTCGGAGCCTCTCCGGGTTCGAGTCCGTCCGCTCTTTGTCGGCTTGCCCACCTTGGATATTGACCCTGTCGACGCTGTGCTGCCCACAGGGGTGCCTTGGTTAGGTTTAGAAGGGGACACGGAGCTGCTAGAGGTGCTCCGGGCGCTCGCAGCCGCTCTAGACGCCCCGCTCGCTGAGCTTAGCTCGGAAGCTGACGAAGCTGAGGAAGCCGAGGAAGCTGGAGAAACGGAGGAGTCTGAGGAGGACTCTTCTGAGGTTCCTGAGCGTCGCTCTTGACTCCGGGCGCTGCCCGTGCAGAATGCTCCCCTAATCGCGGGGTGGAGCAGTCAGGCAGCTCGTCGGGCTCATAACCCGGAGGTCGTAGGTTCGAATCCTACCCCCGCTACCAGATTCAAAGAGGGCTGTTCCCAATGGGGACGACCCTCTTTTTTTATAGGAGTTTTGAAGCATGGTCTCTCTCGCCTTGGTTCTGAGTCTCGCCTCCCTCGTCCCTCAAGATGTTGACGAGAAGTCCAGCCCCTTCGACGGGCTGCGTTGGTCGGATGATCAGCCAGAGGTTCAGGTCGAGGACACCTGGTACGAGCCCGTCGCGATTGACGGGATAGCCGTCGAAGAGATCCTCACTCTCGCTGACACATGGTCCCCTGGGCGTGAGAAGCGCTTCGCGGAGGACTTAGTTCCGCTGCTCCAGGGGCTCAAGTGGGATGGTGATGCGAAGGTCGACCTTGACCTCCGCTCTCTTGAGGATGGAGCTGCGGTTCGATTGGAGGGCGTGGAGATGACGCGAGCGAAGCGCTCTGCCTTGCGTTCCTCTAGGAGGGCTAGTGAGCCGAGCGGTGCTAGTCGTCCATCAGCTCCTACGAGCATCTCTAGAGGAGACGCTCGCGCAGACATCGAAGCCTTCGGTGCGGGGCTCAAGGATCAGTTTGCTTATCTGGGGCTTGGTGAGGTTGACCTCGACCGTGAGTTGGCACAGATACGTGACGGCCTCTCCGGAGACCAAGTCGACATCTTGGAGCTGCGCCTCGAGCTGCATCGACTCCTCATGCGCTTTGGTGATGGACACGCTCAGGTCCGCTCGAACCTCCCTCTTGGTCAGCGCGGTGACAAGTACCTGCCCTTCTTGCTCGTCGAGGCGGAGGGCGGCGTCGTCGCAGTGCTCCCTGATCGCTCGGCCTTAGTCGAGCCGGCCGCACCCTTCGTCCGATCGATCGACGGTAAGACGATGGACGAATGGATTGAACTGGCGCGACCCTATGTCGCGAACGGCAGCCCGCAGCTCGTCCGCCGCCGCGCCCTCGGCGACATGCGCGAGATCGACTGGGTGCGCCGGGTCCTCGGAGAAGAGACAGGCGCGCCGCTCAAGGTGACGTTCTCGACGGCGGATGGGAGCGATACGGTGGAGCGAGAGCTCGAGCTCTCATCGCGTCGGCCCACCTATGGCGACTGGCCGCGTTCACGCAGCACGATCCTCGACGGGGACATCGGCTATCTGCGCATCGCCAAGATGGACGGGGATGTCGACTCCTTGCACGAGGCGATGGAGGAGTTCGTTGACACCAAGGGGCTCATTGTTGACGTGCGCGGCAACGGCGGCGGGACGCGCGAGCTCCTGCTCGCGCTGGGTGGATATTTGATCGGCCCCAAGGAGCCCGCGGTCGTCGGCAACATCGCTCAGTACCGCCTCTCGGAGCGCTTCGATGAGGATCACCTGGAGGCTCGCTATATGCACCGGGCCGACTGGAGCGGTTGGAACGACCGGCAGCGCGAGGCTATCGAAGCTGCTGCCGCTACCTTCAAACCGGAGTGGCAGCCGGTGGGCGAGTTCAGCGAGTGGCACTATCTCGTCATGGGCCGCACCGGTCACCGGGCGGAGTACTTTTACGACTTGCCCGTGGTCGTCCTCTCAGACGCGGGCTGCTTCAGCGCGACGGACATCTTCCTCGGTGCTGTTGAGCTTCTCCCTCGCGTGACGCTGCTCGGCACTGCTAGCTCAGGTGGCAGCGCGCGCTCGCAGTCCTTCCGACTGCCAAAGACAGGGTTTGAGGTGCGCTGCGCTTCGATGGCGTCCTTCCGCCCGGACGGCAGGCTCTACGACGGCCGCGGCATCGAGGTCGACATGGAGGTGCTTCCTACCCCTAGGGATTTTTTGATCGCGGGTAGCGACTCACAGTTGAAGGTCGCTCTCGAAGAGATCCTAGCTCTCGCCGACACGTAGTCCCTTGGGCGCTAGAAGCGCTTCGCGGAAGAGTTCGTCAGCGGATCCGGCTCTTACCGATACGATGGGGTCGTGAAGTTCTCCCTCATCAGCGCCGTTACGCTCGCTCTGCTGTGTCCACTCGTCTCGGGACAGCAAGAGCTCAAGATCTGGGCCTACGACGGCTCCTGGTACGACCAATATGGGGAGGCCGTCGCGCTTGATGGAGAACGCGCCATCGTCGGGGCCAGCTGGGCCGACAACCCCGAAAGCAACTCCGGAGCTGCCTACCTCCACAATGCCGTCACCGGAGCTCATCTCCTGGAGTTGGTCTGGACGAACAGCGTTCCGGGCGGTCAGTTGACGAACGAAAAATTCGGCAGCTCCGTCGGGATCAGTGGCAGCAAGTGTGTCGTGGGCGCCACCGGCACCGCGGGGGGTGGGGCGGCCTACATCTTCGACACGGCGACGGGCACCCAGATCACGGAGCTCGAGCCAAGTGACGTGTCCTCTTTGGACGACTTCGGTTACTCCGTCGTGATCAGCGGAGAGCTCGTCGTCGTCAGCTCTCCCAAGGACGATGAGAACGGATACCGATCCGGGTCCGCATACCTCTTCGATGCGACGAGCGGTACTGAGTTAGCGAAGATCCTGGCAAGCGATGGAACCTCCGACGACAACTTCGGCTACGCACTCGCCATGGACGGGAATACGATCGTCGTGGGAGCCCCATATGCCTCCGGCACGGTCTGGTCCGGGGCCGTCTATCTCTTCGACGCCATCACCTTCGCCCAAACGGCAAAGCTCCTCCCGAGTGACGGCGCGGGCAGTGACCAGTTCGGGCTCTCCGTCGCCATCAGCGGGACCACCATCCTCATCGGCGCACCCGGCGTCGACGACAATGGATCCTTCTCCGGCGCTGCATATCTCTTTGATGCGACGACCGGCGCCGAGCTCGCGAAGCTCACGGCGAGTGATGGCGAAGCGGATGAGGTCTTCGGAGTATCCGTGGGGATCAGCGGCAGCACGGCCATCATCGGAGCCACGAAGGACGATGACAACGGGTTCCGATCCGGGTCCGCTTATCTCTTCGATGTCACGACCGGTGCCGAGCTCGTGAAGATCTTGCCGAGCGACGGCATAACTCGTGGCGGATTCGGGAGGGTGGCCATCCACGCCGGCACAGCGCTCGTAGGGGCCGAGGAGGACGACGACAACGGGCCCGAGTCCGGGTCCGCCTATCTCTATCACTGGGACTGCAACGCCAACGGAATCCCCGACCTCTCTGAGCCCGACTTGAACGGCAACGGGGTCCCTGACGGTTGCGAGTGCATCGCGACGGACTCCTGTCCTACCAGCCCGAACACGGTCGGCTCTGGCGTGCAGATCAGCATCACCGGCATCCCCTCCGTCAGCTTGAACGGCCTCGGCTTCGACGCCACGGGTGGACCCTCCAACCAGCCCGGCCTCTTCTTCCATGGCCCCGGCGCAGCGAACCAGCCCTTCGGTGAGGGTGTCCGCTGTGTCTCGACCCCGATCCTTCGAATACCTTCGCTGGTGTTCTTCGACGCCTCCGGCAACACGAGCAAGCAGCTCGACATGAACGCCAACGCGCTCAGCGGCATCCAACCCGCGGACACCCGTTACTTCCAGCTCTGGTACCGTGACCCGCTGGGTGGTCTCTCCGGCTTCAACCTCTCCAACGGGCTCGAGATCACCTTCTGCCCCTGAACCAACTTCCGCCGCCACATCCCCCTACAGGCACAGGTGGCTCTTGCGTCAGGCGCCCCAGGTGACTTCCATCCCGTTGGAGAGGTTGAAGCCCGCTCCGCAGAGGCTGGTGCCGGGGTCGCGGTACCAGATCTGGTAGCGCTTCACGTCACCTGGTGCGACGCCGCCGTTGGCTGCGACATCGATGGACGTCGCTGAGGAGCCGGCTCCGTCGGCGAAGCGGACTTGGAGACGGATGACAGCCCCGCCTGCGCAGCGCAGGCCGTCGCCGAACGCGACGCCCATTCCGCCGTTGATGGCGTTGTTGCCCTGGAAGTAGAGGCCGGGCTGGTTCGGGACGAGGCCCGAGGCGGAGAGCACCATGTTCGCAGCTGAGACGCTGGCCGATCCGGAGGCCGCGAGCTTGGCGCCCATAGCGTCTGCGCCGTTTGCGCAGCCGTGATCGGCGTTGCCGGAGTTGCCGCAGGGGCAGGTTGCGTTGGATCCGTCACCTGAGCAGAACGATGTGCCGGAAAATTCGGCCCTCTTCACGACGGTCACTTCGCCGCCGTTGTAGCCCGAAAAGAGAAGGTCCCCGGTGCTCGGATCCATGACCGCCCCCAGCTGCTCGTCGACCCCTTGCCAGTCAATGAACGTACGTCGGGTAGTAAAGACAGGATCGCCATTGGCATCGATTTCGTACGCATCCACTGTCCCGCCATCGAAAAAAACCACCGCGATGCTGTCTACGGTGAACCCCGGGTATTGGGAGGGATCGATGTAGATGCTCCCTCCCGGTGTCGGGCAGATTGTGGTGTTGGTCAAGCCGACGATGTCGTAGGTGCCGTTTGCATCCGCCACGAGCTGCGCGTCGTACCACAAGGAGGTGTCGTAGGAGCCGATCTTCAGGTTGCCCGCTCCGGGAAAACCACTAGGTACGACATTTACGCCAGTGGACGATACAGCCATGCCGAGGGCGGTAAGGTCGATGATCTTGTCGGGGAAGGTGCTGCCGGGCTTGATCTGGCACAACGTGTTCGTCGGCCAGGTCGTGTAGAAGAGCACGCCGTTGGGTCCGTAAGTGCAGCAGCTGCACTCGGGGGCGGTCGCGAGAACGGTCACCGCAGGATCGAAGTCTGTGATGTGTCCGTCCGAGTCTCGAATCACGCCGACTTCGTGGACGGTGCCTCCCACAGCCTCAACATCTCCGAGGAACAGCAGCGTGTTGGGGTCTCCCGCCTTGAATTCCAATCCACCAAAATAGGGGGGGACGGCAATTGGCGCCGAGACGTTGGTGAACGCGTATTCGCCTACGAAGTCTGCTCCGAGCACTTGAGCCTGGGCTCTTCCGGAGCCCGGGCCGATGGCGAAAACAAGCAGCGCCAGACCAAAGGTGATTTGAATAGGTCTCTTATTCTTGATCATGCTGTTCTTGTTTGAGGGGAGAGTTTTGGGAGAGACGAGAATGCGAAATGGAGCTTCCGCACGCACTCGTTCACGAAATGGATACAGCTTGCACACTATCTCATTGATTGCATTTTTGTTGAGAACTGGCATGCAAACCCCAAGAGGCGTGTACCGCACGGTGAAATGCGGGCTCGAGATTACCTTCTGCCCCTGAA
>JAPKBY010000412.1 GCA_028823185.1 Planctomycetota bacterium | reverse complement strand
CACTCCGCTGAGATTGCTCGTCCAAGTCCCTAATGCCTCCAATGACGGTTCTTGGGGATATTCGTTCATGACCTCAAACGACAGAAACACAGCAATACAAAGCGGCACGTTTCATGTCCCCTACCCAGACGGGAGATTGACTAGCTGGGGGGTGAACGGCGGAATCCTCCAGCTCGGCTTCGTCTTTGACGAGGGACACACCGTAGGCTGCCGCCTCGAATTCGAATTATAGAAGGGGGGCTCGACCACCCGGACGAAGATTGAGGCGCAATCCGCCTCAGTCCCCCGGCACCTCGTAGGAGCCCGTGGACTGGTGCGGGGTGAGCGGCCAGGTGTCGCTGCGGAAGGGATAGGCGGGCAGCTCGCGGGAGTTCATCAGGCCGCCGGCGGGCAGGTTCGACCAGCCGTAGCGCACGGCGATGGGCTCGGGGACCTCGTCGCTCCAGACGACCAAAGACTTGTCGCCGCCATCGACGCGGACGCGCGCGTGGTGGAACTCCTTGTCCGCTCCAGCGATGTAGAAGCCCGCCTCCTCGTCCTGGTCGAGGCGCAGGCCGTTGGCTGTCCCCTCCACGAAGCGCACGCGGAGCTTCTTCTCCTCGACCTCCATCGACTCATAGAGCGGGCCGCGCCACTCCAGGGGATCATTGGAGCGGTAACGCTTGATCCCGTACACCTCCGCCAAGGCCCAGCGCGCTGAGCGCTCGCCCACGGGGAGCTTGCGGCCGGGGTGGATGCTGCCGTTGGAGTTCGTGTCGTAGGTGACGATGAGGCCGGTGTTCTCGGTTCGCTCCCAGGTGATGTGCTGGAGCTCGCGCACGATGTTCGTGTGGTGGTTCATGTCGTAGGTCATGCTCCGCCGGTTGCTCCAGCCCGCGATCTGGATGATCCCGAAGGGGAGCTCCGGGTCCCCGAAGAGCGCGCGCCAGTCCGAGACGACCGCCGGGAAGGTGCGGTGGAAGGGCTTCCAGCTCTCAGAGAAGGAGTTGTTCTCTCCCTGATAGAAGAGCACTCCGCGCACGGTGGCAGGGGCGATGGGACGCAGCGAGCCGTTCAACATCCCGCCGGGCTGACCCTTTGTCGCCGGGTCTTCATATTTGCCCTTGTCCGGTCGGCGCGGCTCGCGCTCACCAGCCGCCTTCGCGGCGTCGCGCGCCTCCTCCCAAGCCGCCGTGTCTTCCTTGAAGCGCCGCTCCGCGCCCTCAGCACGGCCGCCTTCTTCCCAAGCCGCGAGCTGTGCCTCGATGTCATCAAAGTAAGGCTGCACCTCGGGGAAGCCTCGCAAGGTCTCCTGTGTCACCCAGTGCTGCGCCATCGTGCCGCCCCAGGAGTTGTCGATGAGACCGACGGGAACGTCGAGCCTGCGCCGCAGGCGCCGCGCGAAGTAGTAACCGACACCCGTGCAGTCGGAGGCCTCCTCCCGGAGGCAGAGGCGCCAATCTCCGCCGTTCGCGCCCTCCTTCACAGGAAAATCTGACTGCGGCTCGATGTGAGCGACCTTCGGGAGGCGCAGATAGCGAACCCCGGGCGTGTCCGCAGACTCCACCTCGACGTCTGCATCCCGTGAAGAGCGCAGCGTCCATTCCATGTTGCTCTGTCCACCGCAGACCCAGACCTCACCGACGAGGACGTCCGTGAAGGAGACCCGCTCCTCCCCGCTCTCGATGACGAGCTCCCTGCCCTCGAAGCTCTTCGTCATGGCGTCGAGCGTGATCGCCCAAGAGCCATCTGCCTCGACCGTGGCGCGCGCCACGTCCCCGGAGCCGAAGCCCACAGCGACCTCCTCCCCAGGCTCTCCCCAGCCCCAGACACGCACAGGCTTCTCCTGCTGCAGGACCATGTGGTCACCGAAGACGTTCGCAAGCTTCAGGTCTCCAGCGAAGGAGACCGAGGCGGCGAGCGCGATCCAGAGACCGGAAAGGACAGAGCGCCTCATGCTTGAGAGCCCTCCTTCATCTCCTGCTGCCAGGATTGGACTGACTCCCAGGCGACGCGACGCAGCCAGGCGTCCTCTTCGGCTGTGACCTCAGACTTCTCCGGAGGAGTGAACTCTAGGAGCCCCGGGCTCTCGCCGTAGATCGTCGAGTAGATGACGTAGAGATTGAGGATCGTGCCGTACCAGCTCTGGTGCTCGCGGTCCCCGCTGTAGAAGTCGACCTCTGGACGCTCAGCCATGGCGCGCTGCCACGCGTATCCGCAAGGCGCGACCTCGGCGTCCAACTCCCGGGCCATGCGCTTGTGCTCAGCGATGATCTCGTCCATGGAGATCCAGTTGAGTCGCTCGTAGTCCCAGCTCATGAAGAAGATGAGCCGTGAACCGGCCTCTCGGGTGTGCGCGTCGAAGAGCGCCGCGTACTTGTGAAAGTCAGAGACCTTCGTCTCAGGCAGGTCTTCTTGAAGCACGACGACATCATGGCCGCCCTCGGAGATCTTCTCCTTGGCCTTCGTCCGCTTCCACAGCACCCGCAAGGAAGCGCCGCCACGAACGACGCGCGAGGTCTCCGCGCCGAGGCCTTCACCGCGAGCCGC
>JAPKBY010000411.1 GCA_028823185.1 Planctomycetota bacterium | reverse complement strand
TACCTTCGGGCGCAACACGCGGCTGGCGCAGATGTCGTGCAGCTCTTCGACTCATGGGCAGGAACGCTCTCCGCCAAGGACTGGAAGCTGCACGTAGAGCCCCACCTGCGCACTCTCTGCCAGCAGTTACATGAGGACAAGATCCCCATGATCCTCTTCGCGAATGGCGCAGCCCACCTCTCTCCGCAATACCTGGCTCTCCCCTCAACTGGAAATCAGTTCTGCTGGCGCACTGACCTCGCGGAGATGAGAGAGCTCTCTGGGCCAGTTTCCGAAGGCGGCAAAGTGCTACAAGGGAACCTCGACCCGGCGGTCCTTCTCGCGGGCCCAGAAGTGACGACCCATGCGACTCAGCGCCTCCTCGCGCATGTCCCAGCTCATGGGCACATCGTCAATCTCGGACACGGCATCGACAAAGAGACCCCCCTCGAATCCGTCTCCGCTCTCGTAGAAACGGTCCATGCCGAGCGAAGAGCTGAAGAGTGACAAAGCGAGCGGTCATCATTGGCGCTGGGATCGCTGGCTTAGCAGCGGCATATAGGCTCCAGTTGGAAGGTCTGAGGTCTCCCGAAGAGCTGGAAATCTATCTCTTAGAAGAGCGGGCGGCGGCTGGTGGAAAAGTACGCACAATCCACCATGAAGCAGGAACACTTGAGGAAGGCCCAGGCTCTTTTCTTACCCCTGGCCCAGCTCTAAAAGAGCTCATTTCAATCTCAGGAGTTGAGCTCATCCAAGCGAGCGATGAGGCTGCGCGACGATTTCTCTGCCATGAACGATCTCTGCACGAACTGAGCCCCAATCCATGGAAGCTCTTCAAGACCGGTCTTCTCACCGCGAGCGCCATCTTCAGAATCATCGCTGAGTCATGGGTCGGAAAAAGGCGTTCGGATCATGGCAACCGCCCGACGGACGGCTGGGGAGATGAGAGCGTCGAGGCCTTCCTCACGCGACGATTTGGACCGAAGGCCGCGCGTCTCTTCGCCACGCCCATGGTGAGCGGCGTCTTCGCAGGAGACCCGAGGAAGCTCTCCCTCAAAGCCTGTTTCCCGAAGATCGCGGCTATGGAGGCAGAGCATGGGAGCCTCATCAAGGCCATGCGCAGTCGAAGACAGGCTGGCGCTCCCCTCCCTCTCCTCCAGGCTCCCAAAGCTGGAATGCAAAGCCTCCCCGACGCTCTCATCGAGAGGGCCCCTTTCAAGGTCAGGCTCTCCACCAGCGTCACGCAATTAAGCATCGCCGGGAACAGCTGGAAACTCAAACTCAGAGGACAGGACGCGCTAGACGCAGACGCGATCGTGATCGCCACCCCCTGCGCATCCGCGTCCGAGCTCCTCCGAGAGATCTCCCCTGCCGCATCACTAGCCCTCTCCAAGGTGTCTTCACCGCACCTCGCCGTGGTCAACCTCATCTACGCTGAAGATGAAGCTCAGAGGGTCCCTCTAGGTTTCGGCGCACTACACACGGCGGACAGCGGCACCGACCTGCTCGGAGTCCTGCATGAGAGCCACATCTTTCCACAGAGAAGAAGCGATGGCTGCCTACACCTGCGGGTCATGCTTGGAGGGGCCACCAGACCAGACCTTGGAGGTCTCAGCGACGAAGCGCTACTACAGGCCGTCGTGAGAGATCTTCAAACCATCCACGGTCTCAAAGCCTCACCGACTGCGACCCACATCACCCGCTGGAATCAATCCATCCCGCAATACCAGCTCGGGCACAGTCGGCTGCTTGAGGACATGAGCCAGGCTCTTGAGGCATCAAAGACTCCCCCCATCGCGCTCGCTGGAAACTATCTAAGAGGCGTCTCCCTCTCGGACACAGCCGCCGCCGGCTTCGAGGGCGCCGACTCTATCATTCAGCAACTAAAAGGCTGACCTCGCCAGATGGGCCCCGACTCGCTAACCTTCTCCCCGTCGCGCCCGTAGCTCAGCTGGATAGAGCACCGCTTTCCTAAAGCGGGGGCCGCAGGTTCAAGTCCTGCCGGGCGCACCAGCTCAACGTGCGAGGGCACAGAACTCAGCGACGGACTGCACCGCGCCGAGCCCCGCCTCGCCAGCAAGGCGGCAAGAGCAGACACCCTGGCTCTTCTCAGTCAGTGATCATCTCAAGGATCGCTGAGGCGACTCCGCCCGCAAGCTCACGTGAGCCAGCCTTGGAGAAGTGGACGTTCACGGGGAGCTGAGAGCCCGCGGGTAGAGCTTGGGCGGATGTATAGAGGTCATTCACAGTGACGCCCAAGCCTTGCATCAACTGAACAGCGGCTGCGTTGTATTCGATGACATCTTGTGGATCGCGGTGAGGCCGAACACCACCACCGGGGACTGGGGTGGTCGTCGCAAAGCAGAGCTGAGCACCGCTGCTTAAGAGCGTCAGGGTGATAGAGCGCAGCTGATCCGTATAAGTCTCTAGGCCAGCTTGCTGAGGGTCATCCTTGTCATCAGAGTTGGCACCAGAGCTCGCCTTAACGCGCTTCAAATCATGAAGGCCGAAGTTAAAGTGAATCACATCGAAGTCACCGCCGCTGGCTTTGAG
>JAPKBY010000020.1 GCA_028823185.1 Planctomycetota bacterium | reverse complement strand
AAGAAACACGCCCGTCCTTGAGCCCACTAGGCTTGAGGGCGGGCGTTCTTTTTTGGCTCACCCCTCTCCCTCAGACCCCTTCAGAATGGACATAATGAGAGAGCGAGCAAACAGGCGTCTAAGCCCCAAGATCAGAGCGCTGCTCTATACTGAAAGAACAACCATGAGAGCACTCCTCCTCCTCCTCTTCTGCGTCCCGGCGGCCTCCGCGCAGACGACTCATAAAGTCCCGCTGAACTACAACTACAACGGCATCGTCCATTTTGGTGAAGATGGCAACGCGGACAACAGCAGCGGCTATCGCTCCATCTCCGACAGAGGTCTGGACTTCTCAGCCGGTGTTCCGAACGACGCGCTCCTCGACAAATACCAGATCGTCAACGTCCCTTGGTTCCGGGACATCGTCCATCTCGGCGATCGAAACAGCGTGGCAGGCGGTCTCTATCCCTTCGAGGCTGCGCCTGATGGCGACAACCTCGGGACGATCCCGACCTGGATGACAGCGATCAACCAGAGCAGTCCACAGACGACGGTGCTGAGCTCTCCGATCACCCTCAGCGGAGCTTCTGAAGCGACCTTCATCTACCAAATCAGCGAAGGCGGCGGGAACTTCGAGGTCCTCTTCGGCTTCGAGAGCGGCGCGCAATACACAGCGACCCTCTCAGGTGGCGACTGGTTCGGTGGTCCTTATGCAGGCACCTCAAACGTCGACCAAGCCTTCTTCGAGCTGCCGCTCTCCATCACGGAGGGACACGTCGACCTCAGCGCTTATGTAGGTGAGAAGCTCAACTCTCTCACCTTCCAGAATCGCTCCAACACGAACGCAGGTTATGCCATCCTCGCCGCGAACGTGATCGTCGGTATAGAGCCCAGTGCGGCGATCCAAATTCCGCTGAACTACAACTTCAACGGGATCGTGCACGCCTTTGAGGACGGTCAGCCTGATGCCATAAACGGCTTCCGCTCCATCTCTGATCGCGCCCTCAACTTCACGGCAGGTGTCCCCAACGACGCGCTCCTGGCCTCATACTCCGTCATAGATCAGGCCGGCGTCCTCGACCTCGTGCACCTCGGTAATAGAAACACTGTCACGGGTGGATTCTGGGCTTTCCAACCCACAGCGAATGGAGATCCAATCGGAACAGTGCCGGCTTGGCTCACATCCATCAATCAGAGCGGCCCGCAGAGCACGCAGCTCGCCACCCCCCTGCTCCTCACGAGCAGCTCTCGCGCAAAGTTCATCTATCAGCTGAGCGACGGTGGCTGCTACTTCGATGTGACCTGCAGCTTCTCAGGAGGCGGATCTCTGACGAAGCGCCTCGGAGGCGGTGATTGGTTTGGTGGCGCCTACCCAGGGACCGGCAGCGTGGACATGGCGACTGGTGACACGAACCTCTCCATCTCAGAGGGCTACATCGACCTCGGCGGCAACGCGGGACAATCACTTAGCCACATCACCTTCCACGACAGCTCAAACCCTAACGTAGGCGTCGCGATCTTGGCGGCAAAGCTCCTCGGCGTAGACGGTGTCGGCGCGAGCTACTGTTTCGGAGACGGTTCTGGGGCGACGTGTCCTTGCTCAAACTCTGGTGGAGCAGGCAGAGGCTGCGCGAACAGCAGCGGCCTGGGAGCGGTCCTCTCTGCGGTAGGCAGCGCCTCGATCTCTGCGGACGACCTCGCGCTCAGAGGAGCTCACATGTCTCCCAATCAACCCGGCCTCTACTTCCAAGGCAACAACGCCACTGGCGGCGGCTCCGGGTCCCCCTTCGGAGATGGACTCCGCTGCGCAGGCGGAGCTGTCATCCGCATGCAGGTGCGCTTCTCTGACGCAAACGGCAGCTCTCTGACCACGATCGGCCTCGCGGCCAAGGGCGGCTGTGTAGCAGGCGATCTCAAGCGCTACCAAGCTTGGTATCGCGACCCCACTGGATCGCCTTGCGGCACTCAGTTCAACCTCACAAACGGCTACGAGATCACCTGGACGCTCTGAAACATCTGATGGGGTCCGGTCTCATGAACGAGAATGGGGAGCTTCAAACCCGAGCATCTGAGCACACGCCTCAGCAGCGACTTCCGCTATAATCTCGCGCTCAATTCCCCCTCTCAGCAGAAGAAAACGTTCCCCGATGAAGAAGTTCACGCTCCAGATCTCGCTCTTGACCCTCTCTGCGCTCTTTAGCTGCAATGGCGGCACAGAGGCGCACAGCCAAGAGATCTACTTCAGCGCGATCCCCGACCAAAACTCGACTGAGCTGGTTGAGAAGTACAACAAGATCGCGAACTACCTCGCCTCCGAGCTTGAGATCGCGGTCACCTATGTCCCCTCCAGCGATTACTCAGCCTCCGTCGAAGCCTTCAAGAGCGGCGACGTACAGCTCGCTTGGTTTGGCGGCCTCACAGGCATCCGCGCTCGCGCAGCCGTCACCGGCGCTCGCGCCATCGCGCAGGGCAAGATAGACCCCGAGTTCAAGTCCTACTTCATCGCCCACAAAGACGCGGGGCTCACCCCTTCTGCGGACTTCCCTCAAGGCCTCGCTGGCAAGACCTTCACCTTCGGCTCTGAGTCTTCCACCTCTGGACGCCTCATGCCTGAGTACTGGATCCGCGAGGAGTCAGGCAAGAGCCCGCAGGAGCTCTTCGCTGGTGAGGAGATGAGCTTCTCTGGCGACCACGCCAAGACCGCGACCCTCGTGCAGGCCGGGACCTTCGAGGCTGGCGTGCTCAACTACAGGGTCTACGACGCGCTGGTCGCAGCTGGGAAGATCGACCCCAAAGTCTGCATCAAGATCTGGGAGACCCCCACCTATCCGGACTACAACTGGACGGCGCACCCCGACCTCGGTGAGGAGCTGATCGAGAGGCTGCAGGCCGCTCTGATCGGCATGAGCGACCCCGAGCTCCTCGCGGCAGCCCAGCGCACAGAGGGCATCATCGCAGCCTCCAACGAGGATTTCGCTCCTCTTGAGAGCCTCGCGCGCGATCTCAACCTGCTCCGCTGAGCCTCCAGCGACTATCATCTCGGGCGTGAATTCTCCGTCCAAAGGCTTCGAGCTAGCGGGAGTGTCCGTCCTCTATGAGGAGCACCCCGCCCTGCTCGACTTCGACCTCCGAGTAAGACCCGGGGAGGCGCTCGCCTTCGTGGGCCCAAGCGGCGCAGGCAAGACGACCGCGCTCGGACTCTGCAACGCGACGGTGCGCCCCACCAGCGGCTCTGTCTCTTTGGACAGCGAAGACCTCAGCGAGGCTGCGAACGCGCGGCTGCGTGAGCTGCGGGCTCGCATAGGCTTCATCCCGCAAGAGCTAGGCCTGATCCCCAACCTGCGAGTCTCCCAAAACGTCCTCGCTGGCAGGCTCGGACACCAAGGGCTCTTCGCCTCCCTGCGCCCCCTCTTGCGCGCAGGCAGCGCAGAGCTGGAGAAGGTGCTCGCGATCTTGGATCGCCTCGGGATCGGCGAGAAGCTCTTTCACCGCGTCGACAGCCTCTCTGGCGGCGAACGTCAACGCGTCGCGATCGCCCGCACGCTCTATCAAGAGGCTGACTATTTGATCGCCGACGAGCCGCTCTCAGCGCTCGATCCTGCGCGCGCGCGCGAGACGATCTCACTCCTCACAGAGGTCGCGCGTGAGAACGAGCTCGGGCTCATCCTCTCCCTTCACGACATCGAGCTAGCGCGCGAGTTCATCCCGCGCCTCATCGGCCTGCGCCGAGGACGCGTCCTCTTCGACAAGCCAGCCAAAGACGTCACAGAAGACGAGCTCGCCGAGCTCTATCGCCTCGAGGACACGGACCGTGTCAGCTGAAGCATTCCAGCGGCGGCCCTCTTCTTTTAGTCGACGTGGGAGGTTGCTCTTCGCGCTGCTCCTCGCTGCCCTCCTCTCTTGGATCAGCCTCGGGCTCTCTCTAGAGGACCTCGTCCCCAGAGAGGGCGGCCGTTCGATCCTCGCGCTCTTCATGGAGGGCGCGCTGAACCCCGCCTTTGACTATGAGGCAGCCTCCGTCCCCGAGGGCACGCCGCCGCTCCTCGTCAAGGTCGCGGGCGCCGCCGCGAACACCCTGCTCTTCGCCATCGCAGGCATGAGCCTCTCCCTCATCATCGGGCTCGTGCTCGGCTTCTTGGGATCGACCTCTTGGTGGGCTGCTGAGGGCGCGGTCTCCCCCCTCGGCCGCGGCCCCTTGCGCAAGCTCATGCCGCTCCTCTATGCGGGCGTGCGAGCCTTGATCGCCTTGATGCGCTCGGTGCACGAGCTGCTCTGGGCCATCCTCTTCCTGGCAGCCTTCGGCCTGAACAACTTCAGCGCGGTGATCGCCATCGCGATCCCCTATGGCGGGACCTTAGCCAAGGTCTTCTCGGAGCTGCTCGATGAGTGCCCGAGAGAGAGCGCGCGCAATCTGCGCGCGATCGGCGCTGGACCTATTCAGGTCTTCCTCTGGGGGCTCTTGCCGCGCGCCATCGGCGACATGAGCGCTTACTCCTTCTATCGCTTCGAGTGCGCGGTGCGCTCCTCGGCCATCCTCGGCTTCTTCGGCTATCCGACCCTCGGCTACTTCCTGAGGCTCTCGGCGGAGAATGTGCACTATCGCGAGGTGTGGACCTATCTCTACGCGCTCATCGTGATCGTCATCGTGCTAGAGCTCTGGAGCACCAAGCTGCGCGCGAGGATGGTGATCCGATGACGACTCGCCTGGAGACTCTCTACAAGGCGCGACCTAAGAACCGCCTCGTGCGAGCGAGCGTCTACACGCTCAGCTTCCTGACCCTCGTCACCTGGTCATCAGGGACGATCATGCCAGGCGACCTCTTCACGAGCCGTCGCCTAGAGAACCTAGAGCGCTTCCTCACCAGCGACATCATCCCCTACCCGATCCGCGAGAGCGGCTTTGAGTGGGGCGTGCTCTGGACGTGGATGAGCGAGCTCTTCCTAGATCGCGGTCTGGACGCGGCGCTCGCCACCCTCGCGATCTCCGTCCTCGCCATCGTCCTAGCCATGCTGCTCTCGTGGCTCTTCGCTCCTTTGGCGGCCGGCAACCTGGCGACCCGTCGTCCCTTTGACGCTACCCCAGGGAATGACACCGTCCTCTGGCGAGCGCTGCGCTTCACTGTGCGCGCCGTGATGATCCTCTTGCGCTCCATACCGGAGTATGTGCTGGCCTTCTTATTGCTCGCCGTGCTCGGGCCCAACCATGCTTGGCCCGCGGTGCTCGCCCTCGCCTTGCACAACTCAGGCATCTTGGGCCGGCTCGGCGCGGAGACGATCGAGAACTTAGAGCCAGCGCCGCTGCGCACTCTCACAGCCCTCGGCGCGCCGCGCCGCTCGGTGCTCGTCGCTGGGGTCTTCCCCATCGCGCTCGGTCGCTACTTGCTCTACTTCTTCTATCGCTTCGAGACCTGCATCCGCGAGGCGACGGTGCTCGGCATGCTCGGCGTCGTCTCTCTTGGTTTCTACATCTCTGATGCGCGCGGCAAGATGTTCTACGACGAGATGCTCTTCCTGATCTTGCTCGGCGCCGGCATCGTCCTCCTCAGCGACCTCCTCTCCGCCACCGCCCGCCGCTACCTGCGCGCAGCGTCTTGAAGAGCGTCCTCTCCCTCCTGCTCCTCTCGGCGCCGCTCTTCGCCCAAGAGCCGCGGGAGATCTCAGGTCGCTACCCCCACCTCGCGGTCTTCAACGAGGGCAGCGAGTGCGGGATCGGCGCGGTGGTGCCATGGGCTGATCGTCTGTGGTTTTTGACCTACTCCCCGCACTCTCCGAAGGGCTCTTCAGACAAGCTCTACTCCTTCGGCCCCGAGCTCTCGCTCACCATCCACCCCGAGAGTGTCGGCGGCACGCCCGCCGGGCGCATGATCCACGCCGAGACTGAGCAGCTCATCATCGGGCCTTATGTGATCGACGCCGCCGGAGAGGTGCGCGTGATCTCACCGGAGGTGATGCCGGGCCGCTTGACAGGTGTGGCCCGTCACCTCGAGGAGCCGGAGCAGAAGGTCTATGTGGCGACCATGGAGGAGGGCTTCTACGAGCTGAACCTTGAGACCCTTGAGGTGGTGGAGCTCTACCCAGACGACCAGGGCCAGCTGCGCGGCGCTGACGTGGAGCGCGCGGCGGGGATCCCGGGCTATCACGGCAAGGGTCTCTACTCCGCCCAGGGCAGACTGGTCTACGCCAACAACGGCGAGGTCGGACCCGAGGCGCAGCGTCGGCCGAACATCACGAGCGGCTGTCTCGCCGAGTGGGACGGAGAGGCCTGGCAGGTGGTGCGTCGGAGCCAATTCACCGAGGTCAGCGGTCCGGGCGGAATCCACGGCAACACCGAGGCCGACGACCCCTTGTGGTCCATCGGTTGGGACCATCGCTCGCTCATCTTGATGCTCTTGGATGGTGGCGAGTGGTCCACCTTCCGTCTGCCGAAGGCGAGCCACAGCTATGACGGCGCGCACGGCTGGAACACGGAGTGGCCGCGCATCCGTGATGTGGGCGAGGACGCCCTGCTCATGACGATGCACGGGACCCTGTGGCGTTTCCCGCGCGGCTTCTCTTCCGACTCAACGGCGGGGATCTCGCCGCGCTCCAACTATCTCAAGGTCGTGGCGGACTTCACGCGCTGGGAGGACCGGATCGTCTTCGCCTGCGATGACGTGGCGCGGAGCGCCTTCCTCAACAAGCGGCGCGCCAAGGGCTCCATCACGGGTCCGGGCCAGTCGAACTCGAACCTCTGGTTCGCGACGCCGACCCAGCTGGACGAGCTGGGTCCTCTGCTGGGTCGCGGCGCGGTGTACTTGGATGAAGATGTCGAGGCCGACGTTCCGAGCGACCCCTTCCTCTTCTCGGGCTATGACCTTCGCGGCGTCCACCTCTCCCACGGCGCGGACACTGCCCGCGTCTTCCACTTCGAGGTCGACCGCGAGGGCGACGGTGTCTGGACCCCACTTCGGAGCGTCGAGGTCGAGGGCTATCGTTGGCTCCCCTTCTCCGCCGGCGAGCGCGCTGCCTGGGTGCGTGTGCGACTGGAGGAGGCCGCGCCCTCCGTCACGATCCAGTTCGCCTTCCGTGACATGGACCCGCGCGACACGGAGCCCTCCAAGATCTTCCAGGGCCTCGCGCGCCGTGGCGACGACGAAGCCCTCGGTGGTCTGCTGCGTTCGCGCGGCGCTGACTTGCGAACGATGGCCCTCGTCGCCACCAGCGACGGCGCGAGCGGAAACAACTTCTATGAGCTGAACGGCGATTTGGAGCTCACGCACAGCGACGACACGGCAGCCTTGGCCTGGCACGAGGAGCGCATCGGGATCTCGACGGGCGCCGTGACCCGCGACGCCGCCTCCTGGCTCTACATCGACGACGATGGGAATCGCTGGCGACTGCCAATGAGCGCTGAGGACTCCACCTCTCCCCTCGGCCCCTCGCGTCTCTGCCGTGAGGTGGTGACGGAGCGCGACCTCTTCCACCTGGACGGCACCTTCTACGAGTTGCCAGCCAGGAACGCTGGCGGCTTCGCCCGCGTGCGCCCGATCGCAAGTCATCCCTTCCTGATCCACGACTTCGCAGCCTGGCGCGGCCTCCTTGTCATGACCGGCCTCCGCTCGGACGCCGCCGCAAGCGAGCACGTCATCCGCGACGCCGACGAGGGAGCGGCCCTCTGGGTCGGCGACATCGACGACCTCTGGCAGTTGGGCCGCCCCACGGGCGTGGGAGGCCCGTGGTTCGACACCCAGGTCTCAGCCGGTGTCCGCTCCGACCCCTACCTGTTGACGGCCTATCCCTACCGCTCGCTCAAGGCCTCCCATCGCTCACAAGAGACCATCGAGCTCGCGCTGGAGTTGGACGCGACCGGGACCGGTCGCTGGCACACCTGGCGCCGTCTGGAGATTCCACCCGGAAGAGAGGTGGACATCAGCCTCCCGAGCGAGCTGGAAGCCTACTGGTTGCGCGTCGTCTCTAGCGAGGATTGCACCGCGACGGTCCAGCTCAACTACCGCTGACCGCGCGGCCGGCGGAGCGGTAGGTGAGCTTCAAGATCGTAGGCCTCACCCTGCGCAACTCAGCACCGGGTCACAGAAAACGATCAGTTCTTCTGCGCCACTACGAACACTAAGCCGGCGTCAGGGTCGCGGATGCCGTCGATGGCCCAGCCCAAGCGCAGGCGGGCGCGCGCTGAGGCGCTGAGCTCCGGCGTCGGATCGAAGACGTTCGCGCCCAAGGGCGAGGGTGGGACAGTGCGCAAATAACGGAAGCCCTCCGCCTCCAACACTCGGTTGACCCGATCCAAGGGCAGGATGTGCTCGAGCGGATGCTTGTACTGGTCATCGATCCAGATGCGCTTCTTGTCCTCGTCTAAATCACTTCGCTGCAAGACAGGGTCGAGCGCGCGCACCGGCCGCCCCAAGACCTTACCCAGCGCACGACGCGCGACATGAAAGCTGCGCGCTGCGGTCTCGTAGAAGCCCAGCAAGAGATAGCCGCCCGGCGCGACACAGCTCGCGACACGACGCGTCGCCTCGTCCGGGTCCGGCGTGTGGTGCACCACTCCGCGCGAGAGCACGAATTGATAGCGCTCCGGCGTCACTGGGAGGTCAAAGAGATCGCCGCGCACCAGCTGCAAGTTCTCAATCCCCGCCCGACTCCGAAACTCATCGGCGTGCGCCAAGGAGGCGCGGCAGCCGTCGATCCCAAACACTTGACGGCCGGGAGCCGAGAGCGCGAGGAAGGCAGAGATCTGCGCCGTCCCACAGCCGCAGTCCAAGATCTTCGCGTCAGCGGGCAAGGCCGCATCAAGCGAGCACAAGAAGGCAGAGCGACGGCAGCGGTCGATCAAGGTCGGCCCGTCATCACCCGGGGCATAACCCGGAAAAGGACTGATGGAGTAGAAGTCCTCCACCTCCGCTGCCCGCTCCTCTCGCTGCGTCTCGCCGATCCTGTCCAGCACGCTGCCGCGCAGGAGATAGCCGAGACCGCAGGCGCACTCGACCCGCTCCGCCCCCTCCGCTGAGGGGATCTCTGCCTGGCATGAGGGGCAATGTGAGATGTGTGACATCGTTAATTCAATCTAACTCACCCAGCGAGATATAGGGAAGCTCTCGCCATTCAAGCTGAATCAAGCATAGAAGCAAGCCACAGAGGACTAGACACCTTTATCGCTCGTTTCAGATAGAGTGAAGCTGTGGCAACCTTTCTAACAAAGCTCCGCAGCTCTGGACGACTCAAGGCCGTCTGGCATGACCCCGACCGCGCCTACAAGACGCTCTGCTCATTCTCAGAGACAGAGCGCGACGGTGGCAAGGACCTAGAGCGGGCCGCGCGGCGCGTCTCAGACCCAGAGCTCCGCGGACACCTAGAGCGCCACGCCCGAGACGAGGTCAAGCACGCCGACCTCTTCCGCACACGGGCCTTGGAGCTCGCCAATGAGTTCGCACTCACGACACATGGGGACGAGACCGCAGACAAGCCCTACGACCTCTCTCGCGGGAGGCCTGGGCTCGAGCTTGACGCCCACGGCTTCTTCAGCGCAGGTCTCATCGATGAGCTCGGCGACCTCGAATACATCGCCATGCTTCACGTCGCAGAGGAGCGCGCCGCCGAGCTCTTCACCGTCCAATCCAGCCTCACGGATCACGACCCTAAGACCAAGGCGATCTTCGAAGAGATATTGATCGATGAGAAATACCACGTCGCCTACACCAAGACCTTCCTCGACAAGTGGCGCCATGAAGGCCGCGAGCGAGAGGTCTCAAACGCGCTCAAGACAGCCCGCGACTCCCGCCTCCTCGGGGCATGGAAGCGCCTCGGCTTACGCTCGGCTGGCGGCTTTGGTCGAGTCCTGCTCTTCGTCTTCTACTGGACCCTAGTCCTCCCCTTCGGCTTCATCGCCCGCCTGCGCAAGCCCGCCACAGGGCTAGTGACGCCCTCGGTCGAACTCAACGACGGCCAGCACTGATGCGAATCCTCGGGATCTCCGCCTTCCACCGCGACTCCGCCGCAGCGCTGCTCGTCGACGGAGTCCCGGTCGCCGCCGCTCAAGAGGAGCACTTCACAGGCAAGCTCGGCGAGTGGAGCTTCCCTCGTCGCGCCATCCGTTCATGCCTAGATGAGGCCGGCGTTCAAGCCCGAGATCTGGACCGGATCGTCTTCTATGAGAAGCCGCTGCGGAAGTTCGAGCGAATCCTCGCGATGCAGCTCGGCGCCTTCCCGCGCTCCGCTAAGACCTTCTCAAGCAGCATGTTCTTGTGGCTCGGCGACAGGCTCTGGATGAAGAACCGAATCATCGAAGAGCTAGAGGTTCCCGATGAGCGCATCTCCTTCGTCGAACACCAGCGCGCTCACGCCGCCGCCTCCTACTTCACCTCCCCCTTCGAAGAGGCCGCGATCCTCAGCATCGATGACATGGGCGAATGGGCGACGACACTGCTCGCGCGCGGCGCGGGCAACGAGATAGAGTCCCTACGAGAGGTTCATTTCCCCCACTCCCTCGGCCTCTGGTACTCCGCTTTCGCCCAATACCTTGGCTTCGAGCCTGGCGCCGACGAGGGCCTGCTCGAAGAGCTCGCCAAGCAAGGGACGCCGAGCTCCCTAGACAAGGTCCGTCAGACTCTCTCTGCATGCGGAGAAGAGGGCGGCTTTCAGGTTCACTCAGAGCACTTCCGCTTCCAGCACGACGCCAGCCGACTCTACAGCCAAGGCCTCATTGATCTCCTCGGCCCTGCCCGAGCGCCAGGCAGCCCGATCGCCGAAGGTCCCGAAGACACCCGCTGCTGTGATCTCGCCGCCAGCGTCCAAGCTGTCTTGGAAGAGCGCGTTCTCGCCCTCGCTGAAGAGCTCCACCGCCACGTCCCATCATCAAAGCTGTGCCTCTCTGGAGAGGTCGCGCGCAATCGCTCTCTCGTCCGACACCTGCGCACAGACGGTCCCTTCGAACAGATCTATCTCCCCCCCTCCCCAGGCGAGCCTGGCGCCGCCCTCGGCGCTGCCCTTGAGTACTCCTGCAGCATCGCAGGCGAGCCGCGCGCCTTCACTCAAGAGGTAGCAGCCATAGGAGGCAAGCTCGCCGCTTCACCGGAAGACGGCGCCGTCTCACTCTCAAAAGCAGAGATCCCGACCTTGATCGCTGCGCGACTCGCTAAAGGCGAGCACGTCGCCTGGGTGCGCGGCGGCGTAGAGCTCGGAGACCGCTCATGGAGCGCGCGCCTCCTGCTCGCGCGCGCAGACAAAGAGGACGCCCTCGGCGGGCTCCTAGAGACTGTCCAGAACCGGGTCCCTTGTGCGCCTTGCCGAGTCGCTGTCCCAGCAGCGCGCCTCAAGGATCACTTTGAGGTCCCGGACGGAGTCGAGCACGCGCTGCGATTCGCCCACCTCGAACTAAAGCCCCTCGAAGGCCAAGCGCAGCTATCCAAACTCGCCGCTGCTGACGGCCGCGTCTGGGTGCAAGCCATTGACCAGCGCTACGACCCCCAGCTGTGCCAGGTCTTGGAGAGCATGGGCGCTGAAGGCGGCCTGCCGATAGCGGCGATGACTGACTTTCACCTCCGCGGGCGACCCTTGGTTCGCAGCGAAGCAGACGCAGTCGAAGCTTTCCAGCGCAGTCGCCTCGACGCCCTGTTCGTCGAAGAGCGCCTCTATGAACGCAAGGCCTAGCGATTGGCCATCTACTGAGCCGACTGCTGGTCTAGAAGACTGAGTAGACGAAGGGCGCGACCACCGGGACGGCTTGCAAGAAGATGAAGACGACTGCAGTGGGGAGCAAGATGCAGAGCAGCGGAACGAGCCACCAATAAGGACCGCGCCACAAGGCCACAATCAGCTCAATGGCAGTGGAGAAACGAGTTTTAAAGCTCTTTAAAAGTCTCATCAGCATGATGTTAATCCTACAGCAACGCCCTCATTTTGGGCTATCGGAGTCACCCTCAGCGGCCGTTTCAGAGCCTGAACCGCTGATCAGCGCAGCCACCTTCGGAGCGAGCACCTCCTCTAGCGCCTCAGCGACGAGCGCCTGTCCCTTTAGGTTCAGGTGGAAATCCTTCGACCAGAAGAGGCGCTCTCGTGAAGCCAAGAGCTTCGGCCTGAGATCAAACACCTCAACATCACGCTGACGCAGGTCTTCAATCCACCGATCCGCGAGCACATGCTGATGCTCCATCAGCTCGAAGATATCAGGCATAAGCTCCTCTATGAGCTGTCGCTCTGCCGCATATACATCCGGTTGACCGGAGAGCGGAGAGGGCAGGTAGACAGGAACGAAGAGGGCTCCTTGCCGCTCACACTCCCGTGCCATCTCCATCGCGATCGCTGACCAAGCGGCGACGGCGTAATCGGCGTCCAGAGGGTTCGAGAGAAAGTAGAGGCACTGCTGGAGGTCAACCGGGCCGAGCCCTGCGGGTACTGCCTTCAAGACATCCTTATATTCTCTGGCGGCTCTCGCCCTAGACCGCCCAGGGCCACGCCCTCGGTAATAGCGCTCAAGTGTGATGACACCAGCTAAGTCATTCCCACCGAAGAAGATTGAGACGTGGATGTCAGGTGAGAGATCAGCGCGTGCCTTGATCGTATCTAAGTAATGCCAGGGGTGAGTCCCGCCGAGTCCCCCGTTGATGACATCAACCACGTGCTGCGGGTGACGC
>JAPKBY010000410.1 GCA_028823185.1 Planctomycetota bacterium | reverse complement strand
CTGGAATTCCTAGGAGGCCCTGCTTGGGGCCGGAGGGCGCCATTTCAGTGGCTCTAAGCCACTGGGGACTCGAGTGCACAGCGACTGTCCTCCCGGGTGATCGAGATCTGAATTTTCACCTCATCGGGGAGGAGGGAGCCTTCGTCCTTAAGGTGATGGACGCCTGTGAGGCTGAAATTGAGCTATCTGCAGCAGCCTTGGAGCGCCTCGCCGGTTCGTCAGGGTCTCTTGAAGTTGGTCTGCCGCTGGCTACTCTTGACGCGCAACTGTCGTGCAAGGTGATCGCTCTGGATGGGCGTTCGCACAGGGCTTGGGTCGTGCGGTGGGTTGAGGGGGTGCCGCTAGCGCATGCCGGGCCTCGGGCGCCTGGTCTATTGTGTGAGCTCGGACAGGAGCTAGGTAAGGCTCGCATGCGCTTGGAGGGTTGGGTCCATGAGGGCCTAGACCGAGGTCTCAATTGGGACTTGCGCCGGGGGCTAGAGGTCGCATGGGGTCATGAGTCTCAGATCGAAAATTCGAGAGACAGGCGCCTCATCCGGGAGACGCTGGCTGGAGTGGGTTTGGTTCTAGAGAGCCGCATGGAGGGCCTGCGCGTGGGGGTCATTCATGGAGATGGCAATGACCACAACCTGTTAGTGAAGGACACTTTCCCCGCGAGCGGCGCTTGCGGCCTCCTTGATGTAGGGGACATAGATCGAAGTTGGGTCATCGCAGAGCCAGCGATCGCTGCTGCTTATCTGATGCTTGATGAGGATGATCCGCTCGGTGCGTGCGTTGAGTTTGTAGCTGGCTACAACCAAACGGACCCGATCCCCGATGAAGAGCTCGAGATCTTGCTCGATCTCGCTCGTCTGCGGCTGTGCGTTAGCGTTTGTGTCGCAGCAGCGCAGCGCGCTCTCGAGCCAGACAATGAATACCTCTCTGTGACGACTGGGCCGGCGTTGCGATTGTTGCGCTTCCTGCAGCGAGCAGACCGAAGCGGTTTCAACCACACGCTGCTAGATGCTTGCGGTGGTCACGCCTCGTCGGCTGAACTCGCCAACGAAACCGCGCTGCTCTCTCGCCGCAAGCGAGCCTTGGCTCCCAACTTGAGCTTGTCTTACTCGAAGCCTCTTAACATCGTGCGAGGTGAGGGCCGCTATCTCTTTGATTCTGGCGGTGCCGCCTACCTTGACTGCGTGAACAACGTGCCTCACGTCGGGCACTGCCATCCTGATGTGGTCGCAGCCGGCGCTGCTCAGATGGGGGAGTTGAACACTAACACTCGATACCTCTCCGATGTTCGAGTGCGCTTCGCTGAGCGACTCCTCTCTACTCTTCCAGACTCTTTGGACGTCGTATACCTGGTCAACTCTGGGTCTGAAGCCAATGAGCTCGCCATGCGCTTAGCTAGAGCCCACAGCGGCGGTTCAGACTGGGTGGTTCTGGGGGCTGCCTATCACGGCAACACGGCAGCGCTCGTTGAGTTATCACCCTATAAATTCAACGGCCCCGGCGGCTCCGGGGGCTCGAAGCATGTCTCTGTGGCTGCGCTGCCTGACAGATATCGCGGCGAGTGGGGGTATGAAGAGGCGAATGCTGGCGAGCTCTATGCGGAGGATGTGCTGCGGTGCATTCGTGAGATAAAGGACGCAGGGAAAACCCTCGCAGGCTTCATCGCTGAGTCTATTCCTGGCTGTGGCGGTCAGGTCGTCTTGCCGAATGGTTATCTAGCTGCTGCCTATGATCATGTGCGGTCTGAAGGTGGGGTCGTCATTGCTGATGAGGTTCAGGTCGGCTGCGGACGTGTCGGGACACATTGGTGGGCGTTTGAAACTCAAGGGGTCACGCCAGATATCGTGACGATCGGGAAGCCCCTTGGTAATGGGCACCCAGTGGGTGCAGTTGTGACCAGCGCTGCGGTTGCGCGCTCTTTCGACTCCGGAATGGAGTACTTCAACACCTTCGGCGGCAACCCTGTCTCCTGCGCGATGGCTGAAGCCGTCCTGAAGGTCGTAGAAGAAGAAGACCTCCGTGAGAACGCACGCATTACGGGCGAGCGGCTCTTGTATGGCTTGCGTGAGCTCGCTGGCCGATCGCCTCGGCTGGGTGATGTGAGGGGTTTGGGCCTCTACATCGGCATCGTCTGCGTGACCGCAGACGGTGATGCCGATCCCCGTTTGGCGGAGAGGGTGGTCGAAGGCGCGAGGAGACGCGGCGTCCTCCTCTCAACCGATGGCCCCCTTCATGATGTCATCAAGATCAAGCCGCCAATCGTCTTCCTCCCCGATGACGCCGACCATCTCGTCTCCGTCTTGGACCGCGCTTTCAATGAAGCCATCTCTTTAAGCTAGTTTGCGCTACTGCAGCAGCTTGAATGCTGACGCTGGAGTCTCGATAGTGATTATCTTCTTAATATGACTCACCCGTTTTACCTGCTCCTCATCGCCCTGTCCTTGTCCTCCTGTCAGTCCATGGGTGAGCCCTTTGGGGCAGATGATGACTCATGGGAGCTTCGAGTCGCCGAGGCTGGCCTTCCCGGTGTCATTCGCGTGGTGTCTGCTGGGGGC
>JAPKBY010000019.1 GCA_028823185.1 Planctomycetota bacterium | reverse complement strand
CCCAGAAACCGAAGAGCGGCGCGTGACCGAGGTTATTCACCCAGCTCTTCAAGTAATTGATGCCCTCCGCAGATTGTGAGGGCAGCGTCATCGCCCAGAGCATCAGATAGGTCCAGCTAAGGAGAAGTACGACCACCGCTGCACGCGGGAGGCTCAAGAGACCCTGCCCGAATTTGCAGAGCGCCGGCATGAAGCCGCGTTCTAGATCTGTGCTCTCACTCATGACTCTCCAGCAGAGTCATATCTCCGCTCGGCTTTGAAGGTGAGCCCATCCCCCTCCGGGTTGGCCTCCACAGTCAGCGAGTCGACGCTCGACGCGAGGAGGAAGAAGCCACGCCCGCGCTCATCCTCCAAGTCCGGCAGGCCATCAGGATCAAGGAAGGCGCGCAGCTCTTCTGGATCTCCTCCGCCCCGATCCGAGACCTCCAAGATCCAACCGCTCGATGAGACCGTGAGCTTGGATCGAACCCGCACATCGGATCCAAGCTCTTGAAAAGTGTGCGCGCCTCCACCGCCCCCGTGATCGATCGCGTTGGTCAAGAGCTCGCTCGTGACGAGGCCGATGACGGCATCCTCTCCAGAGGGGATCCCTTCGTCTCGTGCGTGGCCCTCTAGGATCCTCCGGCAGAGGACTCCTTGGTCATGTGAGGCAGGAAAGACGACTCCAATAACTCCAGCGCCGGGCCGGCTGATCACGAGGCGATTCAAAGCTCGACCTCGAGCGCCAAGTCGATCGCTGGCGCGGAGTGTGTCAATGCGCCGACAGAGACGCGCTCAACACCGCATGCAGCGACTGCAGCGATCGTCTCCAAGTTGACGCCACCGGAGGCTTCAAACTCAACGGGCCTAGCGCCGATGAGCGAACGCAGCTCGTCGAGCATCGCGCTCATCTCGCTCGGTTCGATATTGTCCAGCATCACGACATCCGCGCCGCCCTGAACTGCAGCGCGCGCCTCCTTCAGATCGCGTGCCTCAACCGTCACACGGACATCGCCGGAGACCGCGGCGCGCGCAGAGACCACGAGCTCTTCAAGAGTCCGCCCGGAGAGGTCCAAGTGGTTGTCCTTAATCATCACCTCATCAGAGAGGCCGAAGCGATGATTCTCACCGCCACCGCAACGCACAGCGTGACGCTCCAAACGGCGCAAGCCGGGTGTAGTCTTGCGAGTGTCTAAGACGCGCGCCTTGCCATCAGCTCGCGCAACGAACGCCGCAGTCCGAGTCGCGACCCCGCAGAGTCTCTGCAGGAGGTTCAGCGCCGTGCGCTCTGCGACCAAAAGCGCTGCCGCCTCACAGCTCACGCTCGCGAGGACCTCACCAGGTTCGAAGCGCTGACCATCAGCTCTCACCACCTCCACAGTCGCCGCGCTGTCAAGCAGAGCGAAGGTCGCCGCGAAGACCTGCACGCCTGCCATGACTCCCCCCTCCCTCGCGACGAGCTGAGCCGTAGCCGGCTTAGCCCCAGACACACAGGCAGCCGTCGTCAGGTCTTGACTGACCTCAACGACTCCACCTAGATCCTCAGCGAGCGCATGGAGAACGACGGCCTCGACCTCCTCCGGAGGGAGCGAGGTCAGGGGCCCATCTCTGCGCGGCAACATCTGTGAGGCTGACTGCATCGTTGGAGGTTAATACCCGAGCGATACTTCTGCGACCGAGAGTTCGCTAAGAGGTCACTCCTTCAATGAAAGCTCGCCAGTCCCTGACCTGCTTCCTAGCCGGGTGGCTGCTCGTTTCTGCGCTCTTCCATGACCATGGGGAGAGCGCGCTGCCGAGCCGAATCGAGGCCTCTACGCCCCATGAAGAGCTCCTAAGGCGTGGTGCAGTGAGAGAACTGCGCGGCCTCGGAGGCCTCGGACCCAAACGAGCCCAGGCCATCGTCTACGCCAGAGTCCAAAATGGTGCGCTGCCGCCCCTCCAAGAGATCCCAGGCATCGGCCCTGCAACCGCTGCTCGTATTCGTTCCGCTCTCTCCCCTAACTCAGGAGCGCTGAGCAGCTCTCGCAGCATCCGAGAGCGCCTCACCCCCGCTGACCGCGTGCATGGAGCGCCCTAGGCCGCGCGGACAGAGACACTCCAGCTCGGAGAATATCTGGGCGGAGATGCCGATCAGCGATCGCCCAGCTAGAGATGAGGGCTCCGCAAGCAAGAGCGGTCGCCGCTGATTCACCGACGCCCCTACGGCGGGGTCATCAGGGATAAAGCCGAGCCAACGCGGCTCCACTCCGAGAAAACGCTGTGAGACCTCCTTGAAGCGAGCGGCTGTCTGATACGCCTGAGCTTCATCTATAACTCTATTCACAACGAAGAGCGCCTCTCCCGCTGGCCGCACCTGACTGTGAACTTTGAGAAAGCCATAGGCGTCCGTCATCGACGTCACATCCGGGGTCACAACGAGGAGCAAGCGATCTGCCGCAGCACCGAAGGCCATCGTTTGATTCGAGATCCCAGCTGCTGAGTCGACGACAAGGAATTGATAAGCGACCTCCAATTCGGCGAGTTGCGCGGCGAGGCGCGCACGATCCTCACGCTTCAACCCAGCCATATGGGGAACACCGGACCCTCCCGCTAAGAGATCCAAGCCCTCTCCACACCTCGTCCGTATATCTCCGACGGTGTCTCCTCTCTCAATGAAATCCACCAGGCTCGAGCTCGGCTGTACGCCTTGAAGGATGTGGGCGTTCCCCATCCCAAGGTCTGCGTCTACGAGCAGTGTGCGCCCACGTGTCGCCAAATAGGCCGCGAGCGAGGCGGAGAGGACTGACTTACCGACACCCCCCTTACCGCTGGCGATGCACAACGACGCAGCACGAACCCCCCCGATCGGCAGCGCGCTCTTTAGACGAGAGCTGCGCGCTCGCGAGGGCTCGTTCTTCATGGCGCCTTGACGCCTGAATAACCGACGAGCCTGGTTCCAATTCAATAGAGAAGGAGGCTGGAGAATGCCGCCGTCCGCTCGAAGGTGCGGCGTGCGGCTGAGGCAAGATCAGACTGCCTGACTTGAATAAAGCATCCAAGGGAATCCACGAAAGAAACCCAGAGAGGGCCTATTCCTGGAATGCAGCGATCTCTTCAGGTGTCAAGAGCGGCTCTGAGGAGTGAGGCATGAGCTCGACATCCTTAAGAGAGGCCCCCTCGACGGTCTCGATCAGCTCGAGATGTTGAGCTAAGACCCAATCAAGGAAGACCTCCATGGACCGGCTCTCTGTGATGTCATGAGGGACACCATCAGCTCCGATCCTGCCCTGCAGCTCTCCACCTGCCCCTAGCTCAACTGAACAGAGCGGCTCTCCGAACCAGCTCCATCGCACCTCGTCTTCAAATCTGTCTCGCTGAAGATCAGGGTCGATGCGGTCAACTCTAGCGACCACGCGCTCCAATTCCTGAGACAACTGTGAGGTGGAGCTCACTGCTCGTGCCGCACTCTCAAGCGGAGTGACTTGAACCTCGACCTGTGGAGTCAGCACCTCGAGAAAGCGCATGTTTCCTTCAGCCGTTGTCAGGCGACGCTCAGCGAGCAAGAGGAGCGGCTCTGGGCACAGCGCGCTCAACTGTCTCAACACTCCCTGAGTCTTCCCCTCTGTGACGACGACGACGAGCGGAGCGATCTCCTCCCCGACAGAGAACTGAGCGCCAAGACGCCGCGCATCCAGCTCAGCCCGAGAGATAGACATCAGAGCACCACGAGTCACCTCGTCCTTTGATCCGACGATGTGATGAACAAAGACGAGGCGACCTTCAGACTCTCCGAGAAGGAGAGCGACGTGATCACCATCAACGCGCACATCACTCGCGAGGTGTCGCCACCCCTTGATGATCCTGGACAGCTCACCTAGGTATCCGTCTGCTCTCTCCGAACTCTCTGTCGCAGTCTCTGCTCTTATCTCTCTCTTTTTACTTCCCATAAGTTCAGCCTTCTCGCGCAGTGCGAGCCTCCGTTGTCGGCGCGAGGCGCCGAGCGCGGTCCATGTTGTAAGCCGCCGCGATCGCGAGGGCGAGGGCATCTGAGACATCGAGAGTGCCTGGGATTTCATCTAAGTTGAGCGCTGCCGCCACCATCTTGGCCACCTGAGTCTTATCTGCGCTCCCATTTCCGACGACTCGCTTTCGAGCTGCTGAAGGAGAGAGCTGTGTCACCTCTGCCCCGCAAGCAGCCGCGGAAGAGAGCATCACTCCGCGAGACTCAGCGATCCGGAGGGCTGACTGCACATTTCGAGATGTAAAGGCCTCTTCGACTACGACCAGGTCCGGGTCCAAGCGCATCAGCAGCTCATCGATGTCGCTCCGCAGGCCTGCGAGCCTGTTTGGAATCGCCATAGAGGCAGGCTGCCTCAACTCTCCAGCCGCGACGAGCTTGAGGCCGTCCGCGGTCACTGCGATCGCTCCATAGCCCACGATCCTGGTGCCTGGATCGATCCCCATCACCACAGGAGTGCTCCGCTCGCTGCGCCGGGGGAGTCGGCCGGAGGCGGATTTATCCTCTGAGGAGGGATTCTTAGGTGATGAAGAGGGCACGGTTATTCCTAGGCGGGCCTTTGGAACCTACGCTTTAGGGAGCGACGGTTGAAGCCTCGCGACCTTCTCATCCTCAGATCATGCCCCACACAAGAGAATCCTCCCCCAGCGCCGCAGCGGTGATCGTCGCCGCTGGACGCTCCTCACGCATGGGCGAGACGCCCGGCAACTCAAAACTCCTCTTCAAACTCGGAGGTCTTACGGTGCTCTCCAGGAGCCTCCTCGCCTTCGAGAACACACCTGAGATAGACGAGATCATCCTCGTCGCCAGAGAAGAGCACGCTGTTGAATTTCAAGAGCTCGCTGATGCCGCCGGAATCACAAAGCTAAGAGAGATCGTCCCAGGCGGAGAGACCCGCTCTGACTCAGTTCGAAGAGGAGTAGCGGCGGTCACCACAGAGATCTCTCTGGTAGCCGTACATGACGCTGCCCGTCCCCTCATCGCCCCCTCCACCATCAGCGCAGCGATCTCTTGCGCTGAGCGCGAAGGCGCCGCGCTAGTCGCTATCCCTTCTAGAGACACACTCAAAGAGAGCAGCGATGGCGTCAACGCAGAGCGCACGATCGACCGAGATCGCGTCTGGATCGCACAGACGCCACAGGTCTTCCCGCGCGCCAAGCTCCTCACTCTGCTCGAGGAGTCTCGTGAGAGCTCTGGCGCTGCCACCGATGAGAGCGCCCTCTGGGAAGAGCGCTTTGGACCTGTCCCCATCGTTCAAGGAGCCGCTGCTAACGCTAAGCTCACCACGCCAGAAGACCTCGCCATGGCCCAGGCTTGGCTCAATGTTTCCACAAAGGAGCCGTCATGAAGATTCGCACAGGCTTAGGTTTCGATGTCCACCGCTTGGTAGAGGGGCGACCCTGCATCTTGGGAGGTGTGGAGCTGCCTCACCACCGGGGCCCTGATGGTCACTCAGATGGGGACGCAGTGCTTCACGCTATCTGCGACGCGCTCCTCGGAGCCGCCGGGCTGGATGATCTGGGCACCCGCTTTCCAGACACAGATCCAGCTTGGAAGGGTGCAGACAGCGCGAACTTGCTGCGCGCCTCGGTAGCTGCCATCAATGAGGCTGGGTGGAAGGTCGGCAATGTAGACGTCGTCATCGCGACGGAAGGTCCGCGCATCGCACCTCATAGAGCGCAGATGAGAGCTCGCGTCGCTGAACTTCTCGGCGTCGATGCTGACGCCGTCAACATCAAGGGCAAGACCCTCGAAGGTCTCGGAGCGCTCGCCGACGGCGCCGGCGTCGCGGTCGGCGCGAACTGTCTCTTAGAGCGGCTTTAAACTAGAGACGGGGAAGCCGCGCTAGCGACCACCCCGTGAATCAATCTCTCTCTAACGCGCGCCGAGCGGCGCGCAGGGCCTAGAGGCCCTCGACCGCGGCAGCGCTATAAGCCTCTTCGCAGTACTCAATCAAAGAGAAGGGAATGTAATCTTCGCGCAGGAGCCCGAGGTGGCGCTCATCAGCGACGTTCAAGGGACGGGTCGGAGGCTTCCGACGCATCACCTTCGTCAGGTAATAGCCGTGCGGGCCCTTGAAGGGACCAGCGATCGTCCCGACCTGCTGATCAAAGAAGACGTGGTCTGTGATCGAGTAACCGCTCACAAACTGAACGAAGGGACTCTCGCCGATCATGCCTTGCAGATCGTTCCGATAGCGCTCGCCGAAGCGGCCCTTTTGCTTGTAACCGACGGCTGATCCGGGGCGACCTTTCGCAGGCTGCGGGGGGTCCCAATAACCACAGTACTCGTCGATCAGCAGTGACCAGAAGTCGTGCGGATCCATGGCTTGCGGGGCGCTGTTAGGATCGAAATCGACACCTTCAGCGGCTGCCTCCATGCGCATGCGGCGATACTCAGAATAGCTCTGGTTGTTTCGCTCGATCTCTTCCTTGATCCAGTCAGCTTTCTCCTTAGAGATCTCCCAGCCACCTTCGATCCACTGGTTGGACGGGAAGTCATAGGCGCTGACGAGCAGCACCTCACAGTCGACTTTCCCCAGCCCCATGATCTTGTTCGCTCGCACGAGGTGCTCCCTGAGGGGCTCCGCGATGCCGCCCTCTAGGGGCGCAACGATGGTCGGCTCGACCTTCCTTCGATGGGATTCGAGGAGTCGATAATAGTCGCTATAAGACTCGACAGAGGGGAACTGGTGGTTGCCAACGGCGACCATCCCGATGTTGAACTGTGCGCTCTGGAAACCAGCGCCGCCGTCCTTCTCTGTCATCGTCGCCTTCGCGTCTTCCGCGGTGATGAGGAACTCCTCTCCCGCCATGCGCTGCTTCGCGGCCTCAAGCTTGGAGAGGAAGCGCTTAGCGTCTTCGATCTCTTTCTCTGTGACTGTGTCCTTGACGTCGTCCCACATCTCCTGCGTCGCCCAGGTGTACTCCATCACTCCATCCGAGTTGACATCGAGCGCCATCACGGTCTCTGCCGGGAGGCCATCGATCGAGGTAAGAGTGCTCGCTGTCTTAAAGAGCATGTCTCTGACCATCTGTCGCAGGATGGAGCGATACATCGCGTCCTCCTCGGGGAACTCAGGCTCCTCGCCGGGCCCCTCAGGTGCTGAGGGTTGATCACCGAGCTCTTCTTTTGCCGCGCGCTTGCGCTCCCACTCAGCGAGCTCTGCTTCATAAGCCTTAACGCGGTCAGGGTAAGAGGCCTTGGCATCTTCCCATACTGCGAGCGCCTCAGCGTAGAAGTTCGTTCGACGCTCATAGCTCTGACGGAAGTCATCAATCAAGATCTCCCCGGCCTCTGCGCGCAGCGCCTCAAAGGTCAGCGCCGGCCACTGATCGGGATCGTCAGGTACGAATGTGTTATCGAAGACGAGGTCCATCTCGAGCTCGCGGCGATACCACTCCATGTTCCGATAGGCGCGTCGCACCTCGGCGGAGACGTCGAGCGTGGGGAAGCGTTCTTCAAACTCAGTGATCTTCGTTGCGTAGATGCGCTGAAACTCTTCCTTCGAAGGCGTCAAGTGATCTGTCGGCTCTCCAGCGGTCACTCGCCTTTCGATCTCTGTTTGAAGCAGAGCGTTGATCCTGCGCCACTCCAGAGCGGGGCGGCAAGGACCATAGATGATGTGACGCTTGATCGCGGCGTCCTCGATCAGGACTCCGTTGACCTTCACGGGCACGCCAAAATCAGACTGCACCGCGGCTGCGGACGAAGGAAGGAGCAGGGCTAAGAGGAGGAGGGTATTCATGTTTCAATCCAACAACAGATGTTGTCGGGAGTACTGTTAGTTAGGACCAGAAGAGCCTACGTGGCTCATTGTGTTACGCATCACCCAGCGTGGGCGTTGGGCTTTCCAAAGAGATAATCGTTAGATAGATCGATCCGCTTGAGCATTCGGACCCCTAATGAGGGCGAATATCCTAGCATCAGGGCCGATACTGGGTCGGAGACGAGACTAAACCGCTGAATTGAACCCATAAGACCGTGTACGACACTCGAACCATCGCCTTCATCTGTGAGCTCATGCATCCCCCGTCAAAGACGGATGTGGGAGCCGTCCAGCGCGTCCATAATGGCCTCTTTCAGGGGGGAAACCCTCCATATACGAGCTTCGCCATCACCCCGATGGGGCCTGTTCTGACCAATCCGTCCATGAGGCCGGGCGCGGTGTCACAAGCGGTCTTCCTCCCAGATCGCTTCCAGTTTCGAGAAGAGCTCGGCGCTCTCACCTGCGAAGACTTCGCAGCCCGCGTCAGATCAATCACAGAGGCCGTGACCGAACAGTCCGGACTGAAAGACTTCAGCGCCCAGCAGGTCACCATCCGCTCCCTGGTAAACCCTCGCCACTATCAAGACAGCCGGGAGCTCCTCCGCAAGGGCCTCTTCAAGCAGCAAGGCCCGCTTGAGCATTTCGAGAATGACCCGGCGATCTGGGGCCTCAGAATGGTCTTCCCACCTCAAGAGCCAGACGGCAACTTGGCTGAATTCACGGAGGAAAGGCCGAACGCCAACGCCCTCCGGATCGAGTCTTATGCTCAGGATCCACGCTCTCTCTTTCTCGAAAACCAGAGCAGCTTCGGACAAGTGAACGTCCCTGATGGATTGGATGAGATTGAAGACAACATCACCTCCGCTTATGAGTTTTTGACCAAGCGAGGCCTCGGCTTCGTCAAATCCTTCGACCAGCCGGGCTGAATTGAAGACAGCTTTGAGAGCAAGCTCCCTCTGCCTTGCAGCGAGCGCTATTTGGACTCCGCTCCTCGTCCTCTCGGCCTGCGCTGGAGAGACTGGCGAGCCTCAAGCATCGAAGATTTGGCCTGAGGGCACTGTCTTAATCTGTGCTGGAGAGCCTATTAGAGCGGAGGATGTCGACCCGATCGCTCTCGCGCTCCAGCCCCTAGGCCCCAGATTTACACAGCCACACTTGAGGCGCCTAGCGCTGACCAATGTCTGCCTCCCGCTTGCTGCAGGAAGAGCCATTTCCGATCCAGCTCGCATAAATGATGCCCGCGCCGAAGCGGAGGCCTTTCTATCCGGAATGGACCAGCAATCGCCCCCTGAAGTCCCGTTAGAGGTCATTGAAGGCGCTCAAGACAGCCTAGGAGTGCCTCTCTGGGTCCTTATACAGCGACAGGAGCTTGGGGTTTGGTCCAAAGCAGAGGAGCTCCCTGGGCGCTTCATTGTGACTCGTCTCCTTGAGAAAAATGACGACCCTCAACCTCAAAGGGCCCTTTTTAAGGTCGAGATCGCATCTTTTCCTTATGTAGATGATCCCGCGTCACTCGACTCTGCGGCCCTAAATGCTAGCTATGAGTTCATTGACCCCTCCTGGGAAGCCCTAATCCCGGGTTCTTGGCGCTACTACAAGCCCAAATCTGTCGAAGAGGCGCCCTAGTGCGTGTCGACGGCTGCCCCATCTAAGGGATTGCCTGAACATAAAGAGGCGCCAAGGCCTTAGTGCTCGCCCTGAATGGGACGATACGCAGGAGTCTAGATCCCTGAACCCATCCTGATTATCGACTAGGTGGTAACATCCCGTAGACGGAAGGTTTGCAGCTTCGGAACCAACCTCAGCGAGATGAGCGGGCCCACAGGGGACTTAGACCACTCATAAATCACCACTCATGATTCAGCATAAAAAGCGCCTGGTCCTCTTCTTGCCTCACAGGGCAAACCCCGCGCAAGGGATCCGCGTGAGCGCGGACCTGCTCCCCTTGGAGCTTCTCCAAATCGCAGGCTTCCCTGATCAAGAGGGCTACGACGTCCAGATCATCGATGCGATGATTCATGAAGATTATATGGAGCGAGTCATGGAGGCCTGCGACGGCGCCCTCCTCTTCGCGAGCTCTTGCATCCTCGGCTATCAGGTCACCCACGGCGCGGAGGTGGCACGCGCCATCCGACAGCGCTTCCCGGACCTCCCGATCATCTGGGGTGGCTGGTTCCCCAGCGTCGTCCCTGAGACTTACATCAACGAGAACGTCGCAGACGCGGTCGCGCTCGGACAAGGCGAGCTCACCTTCCGAGACATCGTCCACGCCCTCGACGCTGGAGAGAGTCTCGAGAGCGTCCCTGGTCTCGTCGTCAAAGGAAAAGACGGCAGCCCGGTATACACCGAGCACCGCGCGGTCGTCGGCTTCGACAAGATCCCTGATGTGCCGTGGCACCTGCTCGACTTTGAGAAGTATGTCACTCTCCAAAACGAGAAGAGTGATTGGAAGGTTCGCCACAAATACGCTGACCCTTGGGACATGAAGCCCGGCACACCCCTCCGAGGCTTCAGCTACTACTCGAGCTATGGCTGCCCGGAGCCCTGCACCTTCTGCTGCAGCCCGATGGTCACAAACCGTCGCTGGAAGGCCATCCCAGGCAAGCTCCTCGCTGAACGAATCATGGAGTGCCACGAGCGCTTCAACTTCAACCTCGTCCGCTTCCAAGATGCCAACTTCGGTGTGCACGAGAAGCGCTCGAACGAGTTCTGTGACGGGATCATCGACCAAGGCTCACCCTTCTGGTGGAACGGCACCTACGAGATCGAGACGATCAACCGCTACAAGGACGAGTCGCTCGACAAGCTGGCGGCCTCTGGCTTCCACATGGCAGCGCTCGGCGCCGAAGCAGGGAGCTACGAGCAGCAGCAAGTCATCAAGAAGAAGATCGACATCGAGGGAGCCCTCGAGAGCTCTCTCAGACGCTTAAACGAGCGCGGCATTCAGACCGGGGTCTCATGGATCATTGGATATCCAGGTGAGTCGCTTGAGTCGATGAACAAGACCATCGAGGTCGCCGCAAAGATCAAGCACCTCTTTCAAAACTCTCCCAGCGACATCTTCCCCTTCCGTCCGATCCCCGGCACGGAGGATTTCGACTCCTCGGTCAAGCTCGGCTATCAACCGCCGACGAAGCTCGCCGACTGGGGCAGCTGCCTCGAGTACAAATACGAGTACGACGACATCGGGCTTCCGCTCGACGTCATCACGCGTTGGAAGCGTTACGGCGTGACCTCTACCTTTTACGACAGCCTCGCAGACGAGGGCCTAGGCCCGATCCGCGACCTGATGCAGCGAATCTCTGGCTGGCGCCTCCGCAGCCAAAACTTCGCCTTCCCAGTCGAGCACAAGCTCTTCCACCTCTACGTGAAGATGATGGGATACCGCACCCAAGCCGACATGCTCCAACTCGATCAAACCTCTGGCGTGACACCTCACGCCCCTGCCTGAGACGCCGCCTGTGATTCAGCAAAAGAAAAAGATCGTCACCTTCCTCCCCCATCGGGCTGACCCGACGCGCGGAGAGATGTTCAGCGCAGACCTCTTGCCGCTGGAGCTCCTCCAGATCGCCTCCGGGCCGGTCGCAGAGGGCTATGAGGTCGTGATGCTCGATGCGATGATCGAAGAGAACTACATCGAGAAGGTCCTCGAGGCCTGCGATGGCGCGCTCTGCTTCGCCAGCTCATGCATCCTCGGCTATCAGGTCTACGACGGCTTTGTCGTCGCCCAGGCCGTCCGAGAACGCTATCCCAACCTCCCGATCATCTGGGGAGGCTGGTTCCCTAGCGTCACCCCCGAGATGTACCTCGACGCGAACATCGCCGACGCAGTGTGCATAGGACAAGGCGAGATCGCCTTTCTAGAGATCGTCAAAGCCCTCGACAGCGGCGAAGATCTCGCCAACATCGCGGGGCTCGCCGTTCGCCGTGACGGACGCACCATCTACACCGACCACCGCGAGGTAGTCGGCTTCGACAAGTTCCATCCGGTGCCCTGGCACCTCTTGGAGTACGAGCGCTATGCCGAGCTGCAGGTGCGACCGACCCAAATGAAGGTCCGCCACCGCTTCCCGCTCCCAGGTCACTGGACCCCGGAGAACCCGCCGCGCGCCTTCAGTCACTTCTCGAGCTTCGGTTGCCCTGAGCCTTGCACATTCTGCTGCTCGCCTGCCCTCACAGGGAGGCGCTGGAAAGCGATCCCCGGCAAGCAGCTCGCAGAAGAGATCGCAGAGCTTCAGCAGCGCTTCAAGTTCGATGTCTTGCGCTTCCAAGACGCCAACTTCGGCGTCGCGGAGAAGCGCACGAAGGAGTTCTGCCAAGAGCTCGTCGACCTCAAGGTACCGATCCACTGGAACGGTACGATCGAGGTCGAGACGATCATGCGCTACAAGAAAGAGACCCTCGACCTGCTCGAGGAGTCGAAGTGTCACCTCTTGTGGTTGGGTGCCGAGACAGGCACTAAGGAAATGCAGGAGCGCATTAAGAAGAACATCGGGATTGAGAACATCCCGACAGCTGTCGGAGAGCTAGCCAAGCGAAACATCGTCCCTGGCACCTTCTGGATCATTGGATATCCCGGTGAGACTCAAGACTCCATGGAGGAGACCCTCAAACAAGCCGCCCGAGTGAAGCACGCCTTCCCGCTCGCTGGCTCAGAGGTCTACCCCTTCCGCCCCATCCCGGGCACCGAAGACTGGGACGCCGCGATCAAGCTGGGCTACAACCCTCCCAACGGCTTCAAAGAGTGGGGCGACTGCTTCGAATACAAATACAACGCGCAGAACACGCCGATCCCGCTCTCCGTTCGCGAGACTTGGACTCACTACAACAACACCGCCTCCATCTACGACAAGCACGTCGAAGAGGGGCCGGTTTGGATGCGAGATCTGCTCTCAAAGGCTGCCGGCTGGCGCCTCAAGCGAGGTCAGTATGGCTTCCCCGTCGAGCAGAAGATGTTCGA
>JAPKBY010000409.1 GCA_028823185.1 Planctomycetota bacterium | reverse complement strand
CGGATCGGGGCGGACTACTTCCGAGTGGTCGGGACGCTCTTGCCTAGAGTTCGCTTAGCGGGTGACGCAGCCCAGGCCGGAGCTGCCGTTACGAGCGAGATCTTCATCCCGAGGGCGACGGGTGAGCGTTGGTGGGGAGAGATGCTGGTCAAGCGCCGCGCAGGCTCCTTCGACATGCAAGAGATCGACTATCACGAGATCATCGTCGATGTCGGAGACCAAGAGAACGTGCTCTTCGTCGCTAACGCCTGTCGCGAGATGCTCTCCCGCAATCACAAGCAGCGCGACTATGAGATCGTCGTCCCGCTCGAGCTCATGCTGCGGCGTGAGGAGACGAAGCGCATCTTCAACATCGTGCTCGGCTCCATCGCCGGGATCAGCCTGCTCGTCGGCGGCATCGGGATCATGAATGTCATGCTCGCGACGGTCACTGAGCGCACGCGAGAGATCGGTATTCGTCGCGCCCTCGGTGCAAAACGCCGGCACATCGTCACCCAATTCCTTGTCGAGACCGTCGTGCTCTCCGTCGGAGGTGGCCTGCTCGGCATCATCCTGGGGCTCATCATCCCGACCGGGATTGAGTACTTCGCCGACATGCGTACGATCGTCACGCCTCAAGCGCCGATCTTGGCCTTCGTGATCTCGGCAGGGATCGGAGTCATCTTCGGAATCTATCCCGCATGGCGCGCTGCGAATATGGATCCGGTCGAGGCACTGCGGCACGAATAGCTAGCTCTTGAGAGGAGCGACTCAAAACTCTGCTCTGAGCCCGATGGCTCGCGCTATGTGCTCGGGCTGAATCTCCTCTGAGGAGTCTAGGTCTGCGAGGGTGCGCGCCACCCTGCGGGTGGATTGGAGGCCACGGGCGGTCCAGCCTCCGCGCGCAGTGGCGCGCTCAAGAAGAGAGAGGCTCTTCTTGTCATGTGCTGCCCATCTGTCGAGTTCACTTGGAGTCAGCTGCGAGTTTGGAGTGATTTGGCCTCTCTCTGCACGACACTTGAGGCTGTCTTTTAAGCGATCACGCAGCTGATCTTCCCTCGGCGTGCTCGAGAGCGGACGCGTACAGAGGATCTCTTCGAAGCTCGGTGGTGGGACCTCTATGCGGAGATCTACTCGATCTAGGAAGGGGCCAGAGATTCGACCTCGATAGCGAGAGATCGCGTGGGGAGTGCATCGACAGTTCTTTCGAGGGTGACCGAGCCATCCACATGGGCAGGGGTTCATGGCTGCTGCTAGGAGCACGCGCGCGGGCAAGCGCAGCTTTGCTCCTGCGCGGCTGATGAGGACTTCGCCAGACTCCAGTGGCTCTCTGAGGGCTTCCAGAGTCTCTCTCCGGAACTCTGGCAGCTCGTCTAAGAACAAGACCCCTTGATGGGCGAGGCTGGCTTCGCCGGGCTCGACCTTGGGGCCGCCTCCGACCAGCGCTACGTGGCTGGCTGTGTGGTGAGGTGCGCGGAATGGGCGCTCAGTCGCGAGGCCTCCAGGCCAACGACCTGCTGCCGAGAGCACGCGAGTGATCTCTAGTCTCTCATGGAGCGTAGGCGGTGGCATGAGCCCTGCGATGCGCTTCGCGAGCATCGTCTTTCCAGAGCCAGGCGGGCCGAGTAAGAGCAGGCCGTGCTGCCCTGCTGCTGCGACGAGCAGGGCCTCCTTTGCAGCGGCTTGGCCCCTCACCTCATCAAGTCCCGCGGATGCTTGCGGGGTTATCTCTGCGGGCTCGAGAGAGGAGAGGGCTGGGAGCGTTCGGCCAGTGATGTGGCCGACCGCGTCTTTCAAGCGTCGCGCTGCACGAGCCGTGACTCGCTGTGTATAGGCTGCCTCAAGCGCGGTCGCTTCGGGCGCGATGACTTCGCTGATTCCTGACTCGCCGGCTGCTATGGCTGCCGCGAGGCCCCCAGGGACAGCGTGGAGCTCTCCGTCGATCCCGATCTCTCCTAGCCAGAGGATGTCATCTAGGGCGCTCGGGTCGAGGTGCCCACAGGCAGCGGCAGAAGCGAGCGCTAGCGCGAGATCGAGAGAGTCACCGCGCTTTGGTTTAGCGGCCGGGATGAGGTGGAGCAGCAGGCGACCTTGAGGAACTCGTAGGCCACACTCCTCAAGGGCGTCGAGGAGGCGCCACTTGGTCTCTCTGAGAATGGCATCTGGAAGGCCCGTCATGACGACCTCAGTGCGCCCTGTTTTTTCCGAGGGAGTGAAGCGCGCTTCGACTCGTACGACGGCTGCCTCTGTGCCTTCGAGGCAGCTTCCATAGGCTCGCACAGTTCTGATAGCCCTCCTCATAGGAGAGGGACCCGTTCATTGCTCTCTGGTCGCTCCTCCGTTCGCTACATTCTCTGCATGCTCTTCCGCATGGAATTACGCGCGTGTCTCTGGGCATCGCTGCTAGTCACGCTCTCAGCTTGCGTGAGCCAAGCGCGCCTCGTGGACTCAGTGCCCACCTTGCCGAAGCACGTGCGCCCCAGCAGGCCGTTAGGGGAGATCGTGGTGTGCGGTCAACGCATCCCTGTGAACGCGCCGGTTGTGCTCTGGACGGAGGCACCCTTCTATGACGCCACCTCGTCCACCTATC
>JAPKBY010000408.1 GCA_028823185.1 Planctomycetota bacterium | reverse complement strand
GCCTCTCCTTCTTTTGTCATTGCTCGCGAGCTGTCAGGCAGTTCGCGAGCCTGCAAAGGTAGGGTCTGTGGTGGCAGTGACGGAAACGGCTCAGCAGCTAGCAGGCTCAGTGGTCCTGGATGTCGGCCTTCAGTTTGCTTTTGACGAGCTGCGGGCTGCTGTTGCGGAGGACGAAGATGAGATGGCAAGGGCCATCCTTCGACGGCTTAAGCCACGGATATCCGACCCTCTCTCGCAAAAGCTAGCTGATGGGTATGAGCAGGTCCTTACGGGTCGCTCTGCGCGAGACGCGATCAGCGGCGAAGTGATCATTGACGAACTAGCGGAGGGGGGCTTCGCTGTCTCTCTCGCTCTCTCGCAGGGGCTCTTCGATGCTATGACTCTCACTCCTGGTCATGTGAAGGTCCACGCGATGACCCGCAGCATCGATCTTGCTGGGCATCAATCTATATATGCCGTCGATCGTTTCGTGGAGGTGGTGGAGAGCTGGGTGCTCACGAGAGACCAAGTGAGCTCTGTTCCTCTCGGTTCTGATTTGCTCAGCTTTGGAGATGGCCTGCTCGCTGTGCGCTGTGAATGGAAAGTGGTCTTGGGCGCGGGGAGCGTGGAGCTACCTGCCGGTCTTTTTCCACTGATGGGCGTCGACATCAGAGATGGGGTCATCGTTCGTCTCTCCAAGGAGGTTCCCACACAGGTGGTGGAGCCTGAGGAGTTACTTCGCTACTGCTTGGAGCCCGTTGTGCGTGTAGATGCGCTCCTCGAGCGCACGGTGAGGATCTCGCCGGATCGCTACGGGGAGACGCTCGATTTGATCGGTGAGGGAGAGCCTGGCCTCTCTCCGGCCCGTATCCAGGAGCTCATTCCCTCTCTCGCGTGGCTGACTGGCAGCAGCCTCATGCGCGCAAACGCCTCAGAGTGGAGAGAATGGTTGCAGGACCGAGCGGTTGCTGGAGATAGGTCCGAGAGCTTGGACTTGCCTGACGCTAGCATGGGCTCAGACTGAAAGCCCTCCGAGGTTGATTGAACATGACTGATACAGAGAAGAGCTTAGCCGTATTCGCCCGTGGCAGCGTGGACTTGATCGAAGAGGGGGAGCTCAAAGCTCGCTTGGGGGAGGGCCGCGCCCTGCGAGTTAAGTTTGGGATGGACCCCTCCAGCCCTGACCTTCATGTCGGTCACGCCATCCCGCTCTTGAAACTGAGGGATCTCCAAGAGCTTGGTCATAAGGTCGTCTTGATCGTTGGTGACTCCACAGCGATGGTTGGAGACCCAAGCGGCAAGAACAAGCTCCGCCCGCAGCTCACTCGGGCCGCGGTCGAGACGAACCTAGAGACGTACACGGCTCAGGCCGGGAAGATCCTAGATATGGATCAGACAGAGCTTAGGCGTAACAGCGAATGGTTTGACGCGATGAGCTTTGAGGGGGTCTTGCAGCTGTGCGCGAGGATGACCGTCGCGAGGATGATCGAGCGCGACACCTTTCAAAAGCGCATCAAGCAAGGCGAGCCAGTCGGTATTCATGAGTTCCTATACCCGCTCATGCAGGGCTGGGACTCGGTGCAGGTGCAGGCTGATGTAGAGCTCGGTGGGACGGACCAGCTCTTCAATCTCCTTGTCGGCCGCCACCTGCAGGAGCAGGAGGGCGCGCGCCCGCAAATCTGCGTGACGAGTCCTCTCATAAACGGCGCCGATGGAAGGAAGATGAGTAAGTCCTACGACAACGCGATCCTCTTTGAAGACTCACCTTCTGATGTCTTTGGGAAGACGATGGCCGTAGAGGATGAAGTGATGGAGGTGTGGTTCGAGCAATTGACTCGATTGGAAGCCTCCGAGATCGCAGCCCTCCTCGCTGGGCATCCCCGTGACGCCAAGGTGCGCTTAGGGCAGGAGTTGGTCTCCCTCTTGCATGGGCCAGAGGCCGGCGTCGCAGCCGCTGAGGCTTTCGACCGGCAGTTCAGGGGCGGTGAGCTGCCTGATGATATTCCGGAGCTTGCTTGGCCAGCAGAGGGCGCGCTCCCCTTGGCTAACCTCCTGCGAGAGCTGGGACTCGCAGCTTCTGGAGGCGAGGCTCGCCGTTTGGTGCAGCAGGGCGGTGTGCGCTTGGATGGAGTTGTCGCCACAGAAGCGATGGCTGTCATTGAGCACCCTACGGCGGCGCTCTTGGTCCAGGTGGGCAAGCGGCGCTTCGCTCGCGTTCAACCTTAGCGCGCCAGCAACGCGGCGCTGAGTGTCTCCCCTCCGGCGAGGGTTACGCTCAGTTGGGCGTTGATGTCCATTCCATCTTTTGCCGCGTCGCGTACGACCCGGATATTCCACTTCTCTGAGCGGCCCTTGGCGTCAGGCCTGACTGGGGTGACAGAGGTTGAGAAGATGCCATCAGGGCATTCGCTGAGCTTAGCGCTTGTGACAGTTACGCGAGCTCCGGGGATCAACGCCTGCACGGTGAACTCTACGCCGGCGGTGTTGGATTCCACCAGGAAGGCTCGCCTCGGGCGCAAGGTGACATCCTCAACGATTCGGGCTCGCACAGGTACCACGAGCTCCCTCGTCGGCGGATCTTGTGAGGGAGCCGAG
>JAPKBY010000407.1 GCA_028823185.1 Planctomycetota bacterium | reverse complement strand
TCGCCCAGGGTCGAGGTGGGCCCGTGCCCGGGGACAAAAGTCACCTCATCCCCCATTGGGAGCAAGCGCTCCATGATAGAGCTGATCAGAGTGTCGTAATCACCACGCGGGAAGTCTGTCCGGCCGATAGATCCAGCAAAGAGGACGTCCCCAACGATCACGATCTTCGCCTCCGGCTGAAAGAAGACCACGTGCCCTGGGGTGTGACCGGGGCAGTGCCTGACGATGAGCTCGGTCTCCCCCACCATCACCCGATCTTCATCCTCAAACCAACGATCAGGCGCAAAAGCCTCTGCGGCCGGGAATCCAAATTGAGCCGCCTGGCTGGGCAAGAGATCAATCCAGAACTGCTCCTCGATCTGCGATCCCTCAATCGGAATGTCTAGCCGCCTAGCGAGCTCTGCCGTCCCGCCTGCGTGATCAATATGAGCGTGCGTAAGAAGGATCTTCTCCACCTCAGTGCAGTGCTCCTTGGCATGGGCGATCAAGCGATCCACCTCACCCCCAGGGTCAACGATCGCCCCCTTCCCCGTCTTTTCACAGACGAGCAGAGAGGAGTTCTGCTGAAAGGGAGTCACAGGGTTGATAGAGACCTTCATCAGGAGCCCTCGCCTATCCACTGATGCCCGTTCGAGTAGAGCTCTTTCTTCCAGACCGGCAAGCGCTCCTTGAGGCGGTCGATCAGGGCGCGCGCGGCGTCAAAGGCTGCGGCGCGATGCGGGCTCGCCACCGCGATCACTACGGAGGGCTCACCCACCTCTACAGCCCCTGTCCTGTGGGCGCAGTACATCCTGAGCATGCGCTCTGGTTTGTCACCGCTAGCGTCACCAAACTCAGCCCGAACCCCCTCAAAGACACGCGCCATCTCCGGGCCCGCCATCCGCTCCAAGGCTTCGTATTCCAAGCGCATGACCTGCTCTCCATGGTTCTGATCCCGCACATTTCCAGCGAATACGACCACAGCTCCACAGCTCGAATCCTCAACGAGGCTCCGTGCGGCATCGACATCGAGCGGCGACCCCGTCAACACGAACACGCCTTCATGCAGCTCTGAATCTGCGACCTCTCCCCCGGAGACCGGCGGAAGGAGCGCGACTCGCTCTCCATCAGACAAGGAGTGATCACCAGCTACATACTCCGTGCCGATCACGCCTGTGACGTGAGCGAGAGAGCCGAGCTCAGGCATCCTGTGCTCTAACTCTCGCTTCAATGCGTCCACATCGAGGGGCTCCACGAGCCCCTCGAGCGTCAGCTCTCCACATGCAGCCCGCTCTCGCAGGCCCGCAAAGAATTCGACGATCAGCTTCATGACGTCGGCGTTCCTAAATTGAGCACTCGCTCAAGAAACAGCCTTAGAAGGGGGTGTCGTCAACCTCGAGGTTCTGACCGCCGCCTTGGCCGCCAGCGCTTGAGGAGGCGTTCTCTTTGGCGTAGCCACCCTCGCCGCCGCCGCCGCCGCCGCCGCCGCCAGAGCCTCCGCCAACGAACTCCCAGTTATCTCCAACGACATAGAGCTTGGAACGATTCGCTCCCGACTCCTTGTCCTTCCAATTGTCGAGACGCAAGGAGCCCTCAATGAAGGCCGGCTTGCCCTTGCTGTGATGCTTAGCGAAGGCCTCGCCGCGCTTCCCGAAGATCGTCACGTCGACGAAGGTCGCCTCTTCTTTCCACTCGCCCTGCCCATCCTTAAAGCGCCGGTTCACGGCGAGCGAAAGATTGCAAATCGCCATATCATTCTGGGTGAAGCGCATCTCAGGGTCGCGGGTCAGGTTTCCCATCAAGATCACTTTGTTAAAACTAGCCATCGTTTCGTCCTCTTTGTGTTTCGTTTCTGCTCTTGTCGGCCCCGAGGGGCCTCTTCAGCGGCTATCAAAATGCGGTCAGCGAGACAGGTGTCTCAGACCACAACGCAGAGTCCCCTGCGCTAGATTCGAGTCTATGAAGAGCAAATCCGGAAGTACACTCCCGACGATCGTGGACCTTTGCAAAAAGTCCCCTAATATGGACGGAACGAGACGGGCATCGCCCGAGCGCTCATGACTGAAGACTCAAAAGATCTCCCCAAGCCCGCGCCCACCGACGCAGACAGACGCCAGTGGCCGCGAGCCGATGCCGACTGGCCGATCCGGCTCCTCCTCCCCGAAGGACACTTCGAGGCGCGGGTTCGCGACATCAGCCGGGCAGGAATCTGCTTCTTCCTAGATCGCCCGATCCAGGAGATGACCACCCTCCGGATCGACCTAGAGCTCCCCGTCGCGGACGGGATGCGCTTCGTGCGAGGTGACGCCGTCGTCGTTCGCTGCGACAAGATCTCAGAGCTCCTAGACCACTACGAGATCGCGGCCTTCCTCAGCAACATGGCGGACCCTGACCGCGACGCTCTCGAGGCCTTCGTAGATTCACCGCCAGCGAACCGAACCTTCGTCGCCGGCGCTGACTCTCAGGTTTAGGCCTCGTGCAGGTTTAGGCCTCGAGCCAGGTTTATGCCTCGAGCAGGTTTATGCCTCGAGCAGGTTTATGCCTCGAGCCAGGCCGCCTCAAAGACGCGGGAGACTCCATCGAGATCCTTATGGA
>JAPKBY010000406.1 GCA_028823185.1 Planctomycetota bacterium | reverse complement strand
CGCCAAACACGATGGTGGCAGGATTGAACAGGTTCAACAGCGCGGCGACGCCGATCGCCAGGTGGTGGCCAGCCTCTTCGACGACGACGCGGGCGAGACGGTCACCTTCGAAGGCCTCTTCGACGATGCGGCTCACGCTCAGCGCGCGACGAGGCAGCGTGCTGTTCGGATACTCGGCACGCAGGCTGTGCACGCGTTTCAAGAGCGCCTCAGTGCCCATGTGCAGGTTGAGGCAACCCTCGAGCCCGCATACGCAGCGGCCGGCCGAAGGATCGACGGGGATGTGACCGATCTCTCCGGCGATCCCCGCGGTGCCACGATAGATATCGCCGTGAATGATTAAGCCCGCGCCCACTCCTGTCGCGACCTTTACATAGGCGAGGTCTTGACCGTCACTACCTGCGCCCCACCACTGCTCTGCCAGGGCGCCGAGATTAGCGTCGTTATCCATCCCGACCGGCACTCCATACCTAAGCTCGAGGCGCTCGACGGGACTGATCCCGCTCCATTGGGGAACGAAGACCGGCGAGAGGTTTGTAGGCTCGTCCGGTCCAACGGGACTCGGCACGGCGACCCCCATACCGATCAGTTGCTCCGTTTCGATCTTCGCCTCCGCCATGGCGCTGTCAATTAGCTCGCACATCAGCGTCAACGCGCGCTCGGGATTGTCACGCACGTCACAAGGCTCGGAGCGCCAGGCCTTCACCTGAGCCCGCAGATCAGTAACGGCGACCGCGATGTGCGTGGCGCCCATGTCGACCCCGACGATCGCCAGCGCGTTGTCGTCAAAACCGAGCATGATGGGCCGGCGTCCGCCGCTGGAGTAGCCAGTGCCTGTCTCATGTATCAGCCCCGTGGCTAATAGATCAGTGACGATGGCCGAGATAGAGGAACGACTCAGGCCAGTTCGTCGCGCGAGCTCGGCGCGCGAGATCAACTTCTCGCGCCAAATGAGGCGCAACAAGAGCCCGCAATGCTGCGCGCGGATGTCCGAAGCCCCGATGACCTGCGAAGCAACATCCTCACGCACACCGTGCGCTCGTGTACGTGATCGCTGATCTATAGAGCGCTGAAGCCTGTTATTCACTTGATTACTTACTCACTTAATTTGGCTGACGAACAAAGGGGCTGGAGTCCCGAGCAGCTCTCGCGCCCGATGGATCGCCCTTGAATGGCCAGTAACTACTGTAACCACTGTGAATACACAATACCACATCCTATTTGAATAGGACTCTCTGCCGGCCTTCGATTAGCTAGGATGTCGTTAATAAACATCTTTGTTCGTCTGCACTACAATCGAAGTGTTACATTATGGCTGACACATAAGACAGTCCTGCGTCTCTCCCGGGCTCCACTCCGGAGGAGATGACAATTAGATTCGAACACCTTTGGCGGGTTCGACGGCAACGGGATCCTCCAAGAGCTCTCGGTCAACCCTTCTTCCTAAACACAGCTTCACCATGAAATCTCTATACAACAAGTTCATCCTCTCCTCGGCGGTGGCCCTCCTCACCGCATCAACCGGATGGGCTCAGCTCCCCTCCTATAGCCAAGACTTTGAAAGCCTTGATCAAGCAAGCCCCACCGTCCTCGGTGACGACGGCTGGCTGGTTGGCGCCAACGTCTTCGATCAAGCCGGCAACTTCATCTACAACTACTTCGCCTTCCCGGCACCCAATGGTGGACCTGCCTTCAGCGCGGTCACCAACGGCTGGGGTGGTGCGAACCAAGGCGCTCAAGCGCTCGTCGTCTACAACGACTACAACAATGGCGACCACGGGTGGGCCAACATCGAGGCCAACTTCTTCCGTGAGTACCCCATCTACGCGTCAGACGTCGGCAGGACGATGGTCTTCACCTTTGACGGAAAGCTAGGTGACATTCAGCCGCCCACGACGGCAGCTGCATTCATCAAGGTCATCGACACCCAGACCTGGGGGCTCAGCGAGTACCAGTCAGTAGACACAACATCCCTGACCGTCAACTGGGAGACCTTCACCCTCTCAACGGTGATTCGAGCGGACCAAGTAGGCCACATCTTCCAGATCGGCTTCATGAACACGACCACAAACTGGACATCGTCAGGCGTCGGCTACGACAACATCAACCTCGGTGATGCCCCCGTGGTCACAACGGGTACGGATGACTGCGGAGGCGGCTCCGCGATCGCTGGTGACGGCGTCAACCCCTTCGACTCGACGTCCGCTACAACGGGCGCTGAAGGTCAGAACGAAGCCAACTGCTTGTCATACGGATATACACAAGTCGAGAGCGACGTCTGGTTCGAATGGACTTGCGACACGAATGGAACGGTCAACGTCTCCACCTGTAACGACGCAAGTGGTGACACCAAGATCGCCGCTTACGCTGCTGGCGCATGCCCCGCAGACGGCTCCTCCATCGCCTGTAATGACGACGGATCTGGTTGCGCTGGCTACACCTCATCCATGGACTTCGCTTGCGTCTCCGGAACTAGCTACCTGATTCAGGTCGGCATGTTCCCCGGCAACTCAGGTACCACGGGTAATGTGACCTTCACGCAGACAGGCGCTCCCACCGGACCGGACCCGGACA
>JAPKBY010000405.1 GCA_028823185.1 Planctomycetota bacterium | reverse complement strand
GCCATCGCAGGCTTCGTCACGAAGTTGATCTCGATGGCTGAGCCGGGCACGAGGCTGGTCTTCGGAAACCTGGCAGATGCAAACTTCGAAGAGGGTGGCTGGGGTTATGCCTTCGCATTTGCGAGCAATGGCTTGCCGGTGATCCTCTTCTTCAGCGCGCTGATGGCGATCCTCTATCACGCTGGGATCATGCAGCGAATTGTTTATGCGCTCGCGCGGGTGATGACTGCGCTCATGGGCGTCAGTGGAGCCGAGTCGATGGCCATGGCGGCGAACGTCTTTGTCGGTCAGACCGAGGCGCCCTTGGTGGTGAAGCCATACATCGCAGACATGACGAAGTCAGAGCTGAACGCCTTAATGACTGGCGGTTTCGCGACGATCGCAGGGTCGGTCTTGGCTGTTTACCTCGGCCTGCTTGGAGAAGAATATGGACCGCATCTCCTGACGGCCTCAGTGATGAGCGCGCCCGCAGCCTTTCTGATCGCGAAGGTGATGTTGCCGGAGTCTGAAGTGTCTACGACAGGCGCTAACGTCGAGCTGCGCGTAGAGCGGACGGCCTCCAACGCGATCGAGGCCGCGGCGAATGGGACCAGCGACGGCCTCAAGCTGTGGCTCAATGTCGTCGCGATGTTGATCGCCTTCATGGGGCTGATCTCGCTCGTGGACTGGTTCCTCGCTGCGATTTCAGAGACCTCCCTTTGGACGATCGAGGGCGGCCTCTCTTTGGATCGGATCTTCAGCTGGGTCTTCTCTCCCTTCGCCTGGATGATGGGGGTGGAGAGCTGGCACGACTGCCAACTCATGGGCTCGCTGCTCGGCACGAAGGTCGCAGTGAATGAATTCATCGCCTTCAACGGCATGCTTGAGCTCTTAGCTCAGACGGGCGAAGCGACCTTTGATTCACCACGCACAGCCAAGATGGCGGCCTATGCCTTGTGCGGTTTTGCGAACTTTGCCTCGATCGGCATTCAGATCGGCGGGATCTCACCGCTCGCGCCTGAGCGCAAGCCGGTCATCGCGAGCCTCGCTCTGCGCGCAATGATCGGAGGAGCCTTCGCCTCCTGGATGACCGCGACCGTCGCAGGGATGTTTCTAGCGTAATGAACGCAGAGATGAAGCTTGGGCATGAGGCCCTTTTGGAGAGTCTCCGAGGCCTAGGTGCTGCAGATGCGCAGGTCGCGATCGTCTTGGGGAGCGGGCTCGGACCTCTCGCAGATGCTGTGGATGACGCTCGCTCTGTGCCTTATGACGAGATCGACGGGATGCCCAGCAGCGCGGTCCCTGGCCACGAAGGTCGACTCGTCTTCGGTGAACTGGGTGGCGTGCCGGTGGTCTTGCAGCAAGGACGCTGTCACCTCTATGAGGGCTGGAGCGCTGAGGAGGCGTCGCGTTGTGTCCGCTGCCTAGCAGAGCTTGGGGTTGATGCCCTCCTTCTCACGAACGCTGCTGGAGGTCTGCGCCCTGAGTGGGAGATACCCTCCTTGATGAGACTCACAGACCACATGAATCTTCAACGAGCGACGCCGCTCGCTCTCCATGAGCGCGGCCGCGGGACGCCTTATGACGTCGAGCTCGGAGCCCTGATTGACGGGGCGGCCGGAGAGGTCGGGGTTGATCTTCACAAGGGCGTCTACGCGGCGCTCCCGGGGCCGACCTATGAGACCCACGCAGAGGTCCGCATGCACGCCCGCTTTGGAGCCGACGCGGTGGGCATGAGCACCGCTCAAGAGGCGCTCGCAGCGCACGCCGCGGGGGCAAGGGTCGCAGCGATCAGCTGCATCACGAACATGGCTGCCGGGCTCTCAGACTCTGAGCCAAACCACGAAGAGGTCGTGGAGGCTGGACGGCAAGCGGGTCAGGATTTCGCGAAGTTGATCACGGCTGTTGTAGAGCGGATCGGCAGCTTAGGAGCAGAAGGAAATAAAAATGAGCGAGCCTAAAACAGAGCTAGAGCAGCGACGCGCGGCGATCATCGCCGAGACGCCTAGATGGTACTCACCATCCGTGCACCTCCTGGGGCCTTCGCTCTTTGGCTTGAGCCTCTGCGTCTTAGCGGCGTCCCTCTTAGATGACGTGCGGTGGTTCGAGTGGATCACCGTCCCTGTCTTTTGGGCCGTCTCTAACTTCATCGAGTGGCACGCCCACAGAGATCTTTTGCATACACAGAAGCCGTGGGCAAAGAAGCTCTTTGATCGACACGCAGTAGATCATCACGGGCTCTTCATCGAGAGTGACATGGCGATCCGCGACAAGAGGGAGTGGCGCCTGGTCTTGCTGCCGGGCTATGCGGTGCTCTTGCTCCTGTTCTTGCTCATGCCCTTCTTCGCAGGCGCATGGGTCGCAGGACTGCCTAATGTCGCCCTGCTCTTCATGATGACAGGCTCTCTTTATGTCCTCTCTTATGAGTGGTTACACCTCTCCTACCACTTAGATCCAGAGAGCTTCATCGGCAGCTTGGGCATCATCCGAACCCTGCAGCGTCACCACTCGGTTCATCACAACCCGCGCTTTATGAAACGCTGGAACATGAACGTGACTATCCCTTTTTGGGATTGGGTGAGGGGAACGATCGCAGATG
>JAPKBY010000404.1 GCA_028823185.1 Planctomycetota bacterium | reverse complement strand
GGTCCTTGTGGTGATCACAGCTCAGATGGTGGTGGGTGTGGTAGAGCATCCGGAGGACACGGATTATCCGAGGAGGAACCGCGTCCATGTCTCACCGACCTGGGCAGTGCTCGACCGAGAAGGAAAGACAATCGCCGGCGACGTGCGCAAGCGCGTGCTCGAGATGAGCCCGCGGGCGATGTGGCAGTCCCATACACCGCAACGTATCGCAGAAGGGTTGAACTCTTGTTTGAATGCTGAGCGCAGGATCGGCCCGCGCGCGGTGTTTGATCTCATGGTTCCGGATGCTGTTGATGGAGTGATTCAGGTCTCGGGAGCCAAGCTTCAGATCGATCAGGGGCAGATGCGCTTGGTTGAGGCTTGGTCTGATGAGCTGGAAGAGGGCGTGAGCGCTGCGAGCGCCGGGCTCTGGACTGAGAGGGACCTCACCAAGGGTCATTGGACCTTGGCTTGGATGCCGGAGCTGCTTCTCAGCGAGGAGATGCGGAAGGCTCAAGGGCAGCGCAGCCCGCTCTTGTGGACAATGAACATCGCAGATCGTTTAGCGACCATCCTCTTTAAAGAAGAGGTCGGTCGCGGAGAGATCTGGAAGCTGTTGATGCATGACCGCAATCAGATCGTCTTTGATGATCTCAGCTTTGATGAGATCGAGCGCATAGAAGGCTTTCTCGAGAGCGAAGGCGTCGCTGATCATCAGATGAGCTTCGTGTGGCAGAGGCAACGTGAATACCCAGTGACGGATGGTTTGGATCCTTCAGGGGCTGGCTACTCGTGGCTCGGTTCGTGGAAGTACAAGTCTTGGGAGTGGTGTCAAGAGAAGGTCGCGGCGGCGCATGGCTTTGACTCCTTTGAGGATGTTCCAGCGCAGGACAAACCCGCTGCTCTACAGGAAGTGAGGGAGCTCGCCGCGCGTCGGCAGCCGCTCTCTGGCGTAGAGATCGCCTGTCAAGATCTGCTCGAGTCCAAACGCTATGGCTTCCTTAAGCCCGAACCTGGCAGCTATAGCTATGGTTCATTCCATGTTGCGCATCAGGGCGGTCAGAGGCACTTTCTCGAAGAGGTGGAAGAGGAAGAGACGCCACGCTTTAGTACGACGATCGACGCTCACTTGCAGGGCTTCTTGCATGAAGTCTTAGGTGAGACCCTTGACGAGCATGACGCAGCCTTGTCGATGGGGATCGTGGTCGAAGTTCGCTCTGGTGAGGTCCTCGCTATCGACGCAGTTAGTCAGTATCAGATCGCAGAGTTCGCGCCGACCTATTTCCCTTTCACGCCTGGTTCAACATTCAAGCCGATCATTGTCTGCGCTGCATTAGACGCTGGGGTCGTGCAGCCGGAGGATCGCTTCAAGACTTACAATCGGAAGCTCTCTGTTGGCGCGCTCGTCGAAGGCTGTCGCCGACGTCCGATCGGTGAAGCGCGAAACTCTATGCTCGGTGATGACGGGACGCTGAGTTTGCGGGAAGGCCTCGCTCACTCCGTCAACGCGGTTTTGGTCCAAGTGGGCTTGAAGCTCAGCTCAGAGAGCCTGCATTCGACGCTGTTGAATCTGGGCTATGGCCAGCGTCTGAAGACTGTCTTGGGAGAATCATACCCAGGTCGGATGACAGATTTCGATCGATGGGATCGGTGCTATACCCAGGCCTCGGTGAGCTTCGGCCATGAGATTGAGTGCACTCTTTTTCAGCACGCGGCTTCACTGGCGACGATCGTTCGAGGCGGTGAGTACAAGCCCTTGCGCGTGCTCACTTCGGTGGAGTCGGGTGGAAAGAGGTACGCCCTCCAAGAGAAGCCGAGCCACACCGTCTTCTCGGGAGAGTCTTGCGATGAGGTGCGGGACATTATGCGCATGGCCGCCCAAGTGGGGACTGGGAGGCGCCTTGTTGAGCCTCTCATGGAAGATGGTGTTCCGCTCGTCATCGGTTGTAAGACGGGCACGACACAGAAGGAGCACGGGACAACATGCTCTCACTTAGAGAGAGCTTGCGCAGAGGAGAAAGCGATCGAGCGTGGCAAGCGAGATCGCAGCGAATCCTTCGACAGCTCCGCTGTGAACCGTGACTGTCATGAGCACGGTCGAAGCGCTACCCCACCGCACGAGAAAGATTGCTACACAGCGTCGATGGTCGCTTTTGGAAGTGTTGGCGACCCAAGCGCTGTCGGACCTAGAGCGGGGGAGACGAGAGAGGTCATGGTCTTCATCGTCGTAGATGAGCCCCGAGGTGAGCGCTACTACGGTTCACAGGTCGCAGGGCCTGCTGTTATCAAGGTGTTGCAGGAGGCGCTCGGTTTGACCATGGATGGTCAGCGCTTCCTAGACGGAGGCATCCCTGAGGAGAGAGGGGGAAGCGCAGCGGATCTCGAGCTCTCAGATTATCCCGTCCTAGACGCTCTTGAGCGAGGAGAGGGCAGGTGATGTTAGAGCTGCTTGTGGCAGAGTTTGGGGGAGAGTTGAGAGGTGAGTCCAGAGGAGTTGATGTCCTCGACGTGCGGATCGACTCTCGTGCTGTTCAACCTGGTGATCTCTTCTGCGCCTTGCCCGGAACCCAAGCTGACGGAGGCGAATTCATCGCAGATGCGGC
>JAPKBY010000403.1 GCA_028823185.1 Planctomycetota bacterium | reverse complement strand
TAGCGCTGAGTGTTTCATGTGACCTTGTGGCGATCGCTGTGAAGGAGTCTTCCTCTATCTCAGCCGAAGTCCCTCATGCTGCAGATCGTCCTCCGCTCATGCAGAGAGCATCCTACTCTGGGTGTCCAAAGTTTGGATTAGCTTTGTTCTGAGCGCGGGAGGCCTCGTTTTTTTCTAGGCGAGGGGGAGCTGATATCCCTCTCGGCGTTTGTAGTCGAGGAGCTTGTTGCCAGCCTCGCTGTCCGGGAAGCGCCAAGCGAGTGGATCCCAGGCCAGCTCTTCATCGTGCCAGTAGGCGATGTTCATCAAGTGGCAGATCGCAGCGCTGTGAGCCCCGACTTCGACGTTGCAGAGGGGCTTCTTCCGGTCTCGTATGCAATCTCGCCAGTCATCAGCGTTGCTCGTCTTCTTCGGAAGGGGGACGTCACCTTCGTCGAGGCCACCTTCGAGGATGGAGTCTGGAATGCTGACGATGCGTCCTCGATCGATGTGCAGGACGCCGTTTGTTCCAACGAAGGTGGTGCCGCTCCTGCCTCCGTGAGTGAGTCGAGTGCCGTTCGCGTAGATGAGCGAGGCGCCGAGACTGCTCCCTTTGATCTCAGGCGGGACGACCTTCACGGGGCCCGTTGTGTCTGTGCCTAGGCCCCATTGCGCGATGTCAAAGTGGTGGGCACCCATGTCTGCGAGCGAGCCACCTGCATACTCTCGATAGTTCCTCCAGCGAGGGAAGTGACCGTGCACGCCGCGTGGACTCAAGACGCTGGAGTAGGGGCGCATCGGCGCAGGTCCCAGCCACCGGTCCCAATCGAGGCCGGCCTCCATCGTCTCTCCTTCAAGATCACACCAGACGGGTGAGGGGCCGACGCCGACGTTGACGGAGATCACGTCCCCGAGCTTTCCGTTTCGGACGAGCTCTGCTGCACGCCGGAAGTCACCGCCCCATTCGGTGCGCTGTTGGCTACCCGTCTGGAAGACGATCTCGTGCTTGTTGACCGCAGCGATGATCTCCTTGGACTCTCGCAACGTCAGGGTCAGCGGCTTCTCAGAGTAGACATCTTTCTTTGCTTGGCAGGCGTGAATGATCTGGTTGGCGTGCCAGTGGTCAGGGGTCGCGATCACCACGGCGTCGATGTCATCTCGCGCGAGGAGCTCTTGGTAGTCGACATAAGTAGCGCAGTCAGAGTTCCCGTTCTTTTTGTCGACGGCAGCCTTTCCTGCCGCGCGTCTCGTCGAGTCGACCTCACAGATAGCCGAGACGAGGAAGGCGTCGTCCCGTAAGAAGTAGTTATCAAGGAGTCGGCGGCCGCGGATGCCGTAGCCGATGAGGCCGACGTTGATGCGCTCATTGGGAGCTGTCGTCCCAGCCCACCAAGGAGAGGGGCGGCTGAGGATGGCGGGTGTGGTCGCGGCTGCGGTCAGGAATTGGCGACGGTTTGACTTTGTGAGGTTCTTCATGGGGGGCGCTATGGGTGAGGTCCTTAAGCATCCTCCACTCCTGTGTCGCTTGGTCAAGCTCTCAGCAACATCGCTCATTCACGATCAAAGATTGGCTCCTATCCCCAGACGGCTCCGGCCCTAGTTCTTTATGGATAACGCGAGACCTGCGCCTAGGAGAGGGGTTGTGAGCGAACTCTCTCATTAAGAGATAGTTTAAGAGTGAGTGGCTCTGGGCTGACCGGCTTCGCTCCTCCTTGTACTTCCTCGTTCAAATCGCGAACTACATGAAAGTTTCCTTATCAGCGCTGTTCGTCCTCCTGTGTGCTTCCCTCTCTCCAGCGGGCGCTCAAGGACAGGCCTATGAAGGGCTCACTCTCTATCAGCCGAACAGCTCGCAGACTGCCTATCTCATCAACATGGATGGGAGCGTCTATCACTCTTGGACTGGACCGAACAATCCGGGGCTCTCTGTTTACCTCTTGCCGGATGGGGACTTGATGCGGACCTTGCGGACCGGGAATGGTCCAGGTGGGACTGGTGGTGCGGTGGAGCGCGTCGCCTGGGATGGCACGGTCGAGTGGCACTTTGACTACAACCAGCCCAATCAATATCTGCAGCACCACGACATCGAGCCGCTGCCGAACGGGAACATCTTGATGGTGGCTTGGGATTATCGATCGGCTGCGATCGCGGCCGCTGAGGGGCGAGACCCATCAACCATCAGCGGTGGACAGATGCTCTCAGACAGCGTCTTAGAGATTCAGCCCACGGGCCCAAACAGCGGGCAGATCGTCTGGGCTTGGTATGCCTTCGACCATCTAGTTCAAGATTTCAGTTCGACCGCGAACAACTTTGGTGTGGTGGGTGATCATCCTGAGTTGATCGATCTGAACTTCCCCCCGGGAGGCGGGGGTGGTGGCGGTGGACCGGGAGGCGGATCGAATGGAACGGATTGGCTTCACCTCAACTCGGTGGACTACAACGCTGAGCTCGATCAGGTCATCGTCAGCAGTCATAACACGAGCGAGTTTTGGGTGATCGATCACTCCACGACTACTGCAGAGGCGGCCGGTCATAGCGGAGGTGACTCCGGTAGAGGGGGGGATCTCCTTTATCGCTGGGGAAACCCGCAGGCCTACGACCAAGGCGGCGTCGC
>JAPKBY010000402.1 GCA_028823185.1 Planctomycetota bacterium | reverse complement strand
TTCGTGATGCCCAGTGGTAGATGAAGAGGCCGCCGCGGCTCACTCCCTCGAGCGCTACTCGCTCGGCGAGGCCGTGCACCTCGTGCATCTCCTTGTAGAAGGCATCCCAGATCTTCATCGCCTTCAAGCCGCCGTGCATTCCGCCTGTGTCGATGTAGGCGATGTGAAAGCCACGCTCTAAGAGGAGGAGGTCACAGCCTGTGTGGAAGTCAGGGAAGCGCGCGCGCCAAACCCAGGGCCGCCCAGGGGCGGAGTGCTTGGGAGAGACTAAGCGCGCCGACTTCCCTTCGATGCTCAGATCAATTCGGGGGTAGCCCTTCCACTGGAGCCCGCTGGCTTCAGCTCCTTGAGGAGCAGCGCTCGTCGGCGTGGCCCTCAGCGAAGAGGCGCTGACGAAGAAGATCAAGAGCAGGAGGAATCGTCTCACCGCTCCAGCATAGTCAGCGTGAAGAGCTCGCGCCTCATGGGTTTGAGCTCAAGGTGACCGTAAAGAGCATCGTCGCAGCCTCGCTAAGGACTCCGTAGGCTCTGTGTTATGAAGATTCTCTCTCTGCCGCTGGCGCTCTTGCTTTTGATGACGACAGCCACTGCTCAGGTCCACTACCACAAGGACGGCAACCCTTGGAAGCAACGCGCCGGGCGGGGACCTGACGCTGTGGTGGATGGCTGGTACTACAACTTGGGGATCACAGGCCTTCGAGTTGAGCTCCTCGCTGACGCTCCAGATGAGCTCCTCGTGAGGCACGTCTTCGAAGGATCTCCAGCAGACCGCAAGGTGAAGGTCGGCGATCACCTTCTCGGGGCGGGAGGGGAGCCCTTCGAGGGTTACCACCAGAACGGGTATGGGATGGAGAAGTTCGGGGCAGAGGGCCCGATCTCGGAGTTTGCCGCTGCGCTTGAAGAGAGTCAGAGCAAAGCAGGGAAGGGCAAGCTCAAGCTCAGCTTGAGGCGAGAGGGAGATGAGCTGTCCGTCGAATTGAACATCGGGCAGCGCTATGGGAGCTATGGCAAGAAGTACCCAGCTGACTGTAAGAAGACAGAGCGGATCCTAGACGAGCTCTATGAGTACCTCGTCGAACATCAAGGAGAGGACGGCTCGTGGGGGAGCGTCCCGCACAACACCTTCGCGCCGCTCGCCTTGCTCGCGAGCGGTGAGCGCAAATACATGGACGCCGTCGAGAAGAATGTGCGCATGCACGCGCGCACGACGAAGGCGGTAGACGATTCTTGGTTGATCAACTGGCGCTATATAGCGGCGGCGATCGTGATGAGCGAGTACTACCTGGCGACCGAAGAGAGCTGGGTGATTGAAGAGCTCGAGGAGATCTACACCTTCCTCTGCTCTACTCAGTACACAGCGCTTTCGCAGGTGAGCGAGAAGGTCAAGGAGTCGCATCCAGACGCCTGGCCTGAGGATGAGATGGATCAACATGGCGGCTGGGGTCATAACCCGGGCTTTGAAGGCTATGGGCCGATCGCCATGATTACTGCGCAGGGCGCTTTGGCGCTCTCGATGATGAGCCACTGCGGTGTCGAGGTGGACCGTGAGCTCCATGACGCTGCTTACGCCTTCGTTGAGCGGGGGACAGGTAAGAACGGCTATGTCTGGTATGGAGATGAGGCCGCAGGACATCGCGACTGGGCGGACATGGGCCGAACGGGCGCTGCTGGGATCGCGAACTTCTTGAGCCCCTATAAGGGCGGCCGCTACTTAGAGCGCTCTAAGTCACACGCCAAGATCATCGGGGTTCATCCGGAGAGCTTTCCCGATACACACGGCTCACCGATTATGGGGATGGGTTATGCCGCGCTCACTGCGAACACGATCCCAGGTAGCTTTCGAAGCTTGATGGATGCGAACAAGTGGTGGTTCACGCTCGCTCAATGCACCGATGGGAGCTTCTACTATCAACCCAATCGTGACAACGCAGGTTATGGCGCAGACTCAAGGATCTCAGCGAGCGCTGTCACGGCGTTCATCCTCTCCATCTCGAAGCGCAGCTTGCACTTGACCGGTAAAGCGTTTCGTTGAGGGCGCTGCAGCGCGCGCTCCCCGCTTGTTGTCCCTAAGGTCTAGTTGCTAACGTATTTGGCTGACCCCCGACGAGACCACCGCTTTGCGCATCTGTTTACTCACCACACAAGAGCTCGACGTAGAAGAGTTCCCTGATAGCGATTGGCCTTGTGACCCTCGGCCCTTCTTGCCGAATGACGAGTGGCATGTCGCGACCCTAGAGGGCAAGAAGGAATCAGTCGCTCAGGTAGAGGCCTTGATCGAAGAAGGCTTTGATCTCTTCTTCAACCTCTGTGATGGCGCAGCGGACCAGGACATCCCTGGGATCGAGGTCATCGAGACCTTGGAGAGGCATGGCGTTCCCTTCACGGGCGCGAGCTCTGAGTGTTATGAGCCCACGCGCACCCAGATGAAGGAGGTCTGTCGAGAGATCGGCATCGCGACCCCCGATTATGTGGTCGCCCATACTGAGGAGGACGTCGAGCGAGCAGCCGAGACGCTGCGTTTTCCGCTCTTTGTGAAGCACTACAGCAGCTATGCGAGCGTCGACTTGAGCCGACGCTCCCGCGTTCGGACACCG
>JAPKBY010000018.1 GCA_028823185.1 Planctomycetota bacterium | reverse complement strand
CCACCGCGCGGACGTCTTCGTTGTTCACGGAGCCGTCCGCGGCGTGGTGTCTGAAAGTGAGAGTGGCCTCGTCCTCGGGGTAATCCAGTGAGGCGGCGAGGAAGCCGCGCAGCTCGTCACCTTCGCTCTTGGAGGCCTCGTTGACGTGCTTGCCCTTCTTCCCGAATGGGAGTGGGCCACGGCATGACAATGCCGTGGCCCTCTCCGTTAACAGAAGCGTCAGCCCGAAGAGGGCTTGGGCCACATCAGCTTGAGCTGACCTCGACTTCGTCGAGGTAGCCCTTCTCTTGCTTTCGGTTCGCGTTCGTCGAGACGCGCAACCTGAAGTTCGGGTTGTTCGCCGCCGATGCGGGCAACGCGTAGTCCCGGTTGACCCAGGATGAGCTGCTATTCGCTTCCAAGAGATTCCAACTCGAGCCATCAAACCACTCGACGCTCACGGCCTCACCGCTCTCATACCCGACGGTGCTGAGGGAGTACTTCACATGGATCCCCGTCGCCCCCACGGTGCTCACGCCGACCTCGATGCTGGTCGACTTGCGCAACATTGCCCCGTATGAACCTGAGAGCGCTGCCGAACCGCTAATGCGAGCGTCATTGTTTGTGACCGACCACCCACCGGAAGAGTAGTTCCCGCTCTCGAAGCCATCCGAGAACAGCGCTCCGGAGCCTCCTCCTCCTCCTCCTGAATCTTCCACAGAGAAGCCCCAGACCAGGCCAGCGGTCGTGCCGTCAGAGTTCACCGCGTCTACCCTCCAGAAGTAGCTGGCGCCTGCGGTGAGCGAACCCGGATCGAAGGATGTTCCCGATGTGCTCCCGATGTACGACCCGCTCAGGTTCGAGCTGGTGTTCAGATAGACGTCGTAGGTGATCGCGCCACTCGCTGCACCCCAACCGAGGGAGGTCGAGGCAGCAATTCCCGTCGCTCCATCACCCGGAGAAGGGTTCGAGACCTGACCTGGAGCGGAGCCGCCAGTGGTGTCGATCAGCTCGTAGCGAAAGCTCTCGAGGGTGCACCGCATGCGATTCGCTTGGTCAGGCGAGAACTGGTTCATGCATGTGTCTTCCGAGTAATCCATGTAGTTCTTGACCGGGTCCGGGGACCCACAAGTCACGCGCGAGCACGAGGAATAGTTCGGCGAAGACTCAGGATTAGTGTCACAGATCAGATCTCCGTTGGAGGAGCATCCAGATGCGCTAGCGCATCCACTCTGGAAGGTGTGATAGAGGCCTAGGTAGTGACCGACCTCGTGGGTCGCTGTCCGTCCCTGGTCATAGGGAGGACCGATGGGCGCGTTGCGGCCGAACGCGCTCCAGAGGATGCGGACGCCGTCGTAGCTCGAACCGACCACTCCACCGCTGCTAGGGACGTAGGCATAGCCCAGGTTGCCTCCTGCGGTGTTCGTGTAGATGTTCAGGTAGCGATTGGTGTCCCAGCCCACGGAATTCGCGTAATTGCCAGAGTCGTTGTACCACTGCGTCTTCGTGTGCCTCGTGATGCCAGTCGTGGGGCTCCCAGAGGGGTCAGTCGTAGCGAGGAAAAACTCGATGTTCACGTCTGAGCCGCCCATCCCAGGCGTGCCCGAGATGGCGGAAAAATCCTCGTTGAGGATGTCTATCTGCGAGTAAATCAGCGCGTCGCTGACGTTGCCGTTTCCATTTGGATGCGCCAGGACATGGACCACCACCGGGATCCTGTAGAGAGGTCCCGAGGGTTCATATTGAGGTGCGGTGTTTGTCAGAGAGCTGCTGCAGTCAGTCGTGGCTGCCCAGCTATCAGGAGGGGTTGGAGAGACCGGAGCGCAGCGCTTCTCGTGCCGATCGAAGAACTCCGAATCGATGTACTCTGTCCATGAGTCGAAGGCCCAAGTCCCTTGCACATCAACGGCGACGATGATGCCCTCATTCGTTTCGTACACCACGTGACGATCTACCGGACTCGCCGGTGAAGGGGATTGTGCGACCGCGCTTGGTGCAGAGAAGGCAAAAAACAACAAGGCTCCGAGGAGCGGGAATAGCTTCGGATTTGCGTGGGGAAACACTGGGATCACCTCTCTTGATTAATTTTTCAGGCCGGAGATCCGGCACGATATCTATTCACACCCACAGAGATGTGACTAGCCCCTAGACGGTCGGTGGCTTTCGAATGTTCAAGCTATGTGAACGGATCACTCAAGAGAAGTTAGCTGAGCATTCACCCCACCCAGGGAAGGGCGATCGCTCGACAGGTAAAACTGTGAGTAACTCTTAGATGCGCGGAGCTAGGCCAAGGCGCCCTTCAACCTCTCTGCCTAAATCAACTCCTGTCAATGAAGTTGATCTTCCACCGCGCGGACGTCTTCGTTGTTCACGGAGCCGTCCGCGGCGTGGTGTCTGAAGGTGAGGGTGGCCTCGTCCTCGGGGTAATCCAGTGAGACGGCGAGGAAGCCGCCACACACCTTGAGGTAGCGGTGCGTATCAGAGCGGTTCTTCTGACTGAAGCCACCAGCGTGACGGTCGGTCGTCGGACCGCATGAATACTCGCGGATGCCCGAGTCCGGGTCCTCCGAGACGTATTGCCAGTGGCGGTCACCGCAGATGACATAAGCGTCCTTCTGCGTCGCGAGGAAGGCGCGCAGCTCATCGCCCTCGCTCTTGAAGGCCTCATTGGCGTGGTTGTCCTTCTTTCCGGATCGGTCAGGACCCACGACCGGGGTCGAGGAGACGAGGACCCGGAAGGTCGCGTCGGAGGCAGCGAAGGTCTCGAAGAACCACGCCTTCTGCTCCGCGCCCCAGATCGATTTCAGAGGTCCATCCTCCATATTGTTCGGGCTACGAAACTCGCGACCTTCGACGAACCAGACCTCGAGGTCTCTCCCCCATCGCAGGCGCCGATAAGGACGAGGACCTGTGGGGGTCTGCTCTCGGAAGATCGAGAGCCCCTCATCCCAGCTGAGCTCACCATAGCTCTGACCGGGCCAGCAGTCGTTCTTCAAGACGTCGTGATCATCCGTCATGAACCAAGACGGGACGACCGCGTGAAAGCTCCGCTGCAAGGGCATCGCGTAGATCCGATTCCATTTATAGCGTGCGAGCTCGGGTGACTTTGCGAAGGGACCAGGCTTGTCGTGATAGACGACGTCGCCCGTGTGGACAAAGAAGTCAGGGTTCAGCACCTGCATGTGGGCGAAGATCTGATGACCCCCGAGCTTGTCATCGCGCCGGGCATACTCCTGACCCGTTATGACGGTGAAGGTGGCCGGCGCAGACACCTCCTCCTTCGGCGCGGTTCGGAAGGAGGCGATCAAGCTGCACTCTGCTTCCTCTGCCCCCAGCGGTCGGCCTTCGACGAGGAAGAGATACTCGGTCTGTGCACGAAGTTGGTCCCGGACTTGAAATTGATGCGTGAAATCCCGCTCCGGATTTACAGGCACCCAGTCAGTTGAGAGGCGCGAGCCGACACCGCTGCGGGGCCACCATTGCAAACGCACCTCGCCAAGAGCGCCTGCTACGCTCCCCTCCATCTCAGCCAGTGATCTCCCCTCTGGCACTCGATCTGCGCCCTCTGCCCATGCGACTCCAGCGAGATTCCGATCCGGCTTCGCCGTGAGGCGCGTCCAAATAACAGCAGAGCTGTCCGTGACCTCACCAACCTTTACGCCACACGCAAAATGGACCTCTTCCGCCGCGCTCTGCGCAGCCGAAGCGAGGCCAAAGAGGCCGATCATTAGGGTCAAGTTCATAAATCAAACCTCTTCCAGGAGTCGCTCGGAGCGGGCTCAGCCTAAGGCACGGGTCAGGATTCATCCACAAGGGCTCTTTGAGCCCCTTCCACATCGCGGCCCGTTCTGGTCTGCTCTTCGGGCACGATGACTAAAGCCATTCATATCTTCAGCGCGCTCGCGCTCATCCTCTCCTCTTGCGGAAGCGATGACGCAAGCAACGCTGGCGTAGCCTCCCAGCGACTCGAACTGAAGCTTCAAGGAGAAGCCTCGTCCACGACGAGCGATGAGGTACGCCTGATCACCGCCGCCGAGCATGCGTCTTGGATGATCGACGCTGAATCGAGTCACTTCGGCAAAGTTGGCAATGGCGAGGGGAACAACACGCAGTGCCTCTTCTTAAATGGCATCCCTCGTCGAGTTTGGATCCCAATCCAAGAGGGTGAGCGCTTCAACGAGGTGCATCTCTCCATCTTCGCGCCCAGCTCAGAGAGAATCGCCCTCATCGCGATGCGCGACCAGAAGCCCGTCGCGAAGACAACTGAATTACTCGCGCCGAGATCTAGAACCCCTAGCACTCTCACCTTCTCCATGCCCGAGCTCGACTCCATCGGAGCCGTCGACACCCTCGTGGTCGATTTCCTCGGCGGGACGACGAGGCCGGGTCTCGTCTCAGCGGAGCTGCGTTCGAAGAGCGCTGCCTCCTTCTTCCCAGATCCCAGCGAAGGCGCGATGCCGCTAGTGCTCTCGAGCTCTCTCCCAGAGACTCGCACTGGCTATGCCCTCAGCGCTGGAAGAGAGCTCGAAGTTAAAATCTCGCTCAAGGGTGATGAGGTGCTCAGGTTTGAACACGGCGCGCCGTCCATTCACGGCTCACAAGGTCAAGGTCGACTAGCGGTAGAAGCCGAATACTCCGACAATACCCTGCTCAGATCTGCAAGTGGAGAGCGGGGCCGCATGACAGGCATCCCCAAGGGCACGCTCTGGAAGTCGTTCGAGATGAGTCTCAGCGGCGCCACAGGAGAGACGACGATCAGCTTCTCTCTTGAAGACACCGCCGAAGGCGCTGTGCACCTCATCGCTAATCCAAGGGTGGTCCCTGCGGACACGAGCCCACAGACCGTCCTCCTCATCACATCGGACACACACCGCGCTGATCACCTCGGGACCCACGCCTACGGGCTCGTGAAGACCCCAGCGCTCGTAGGGCTAGCGGAGCGCGGCGTGCTCTTTGAGGACACCTTCTGCGCTACGAACATCACAAACCCCTCGCACATGGCGTTGCTCACGGGGTTGGAAGTGCGCGATCACCAGATCGTGAACAACGGCACGCCGATCACTCGCGACGCCGCGACCCTAGCTGAGGCTTTTCAAGCGGCGGGATGGCGAACGCTCGGCTGCGTCTCTGTGAATCACCTCTCTGATAAGAACTCCGGGCTCGGGCAAGGCTTTGACCGCCTGCTCTCACCGCCAGATTCAACTCGCTCAGTCGTTGAGACGATGGCCGAGCTGAAGCGCGCGATGAGTGACTTTGAGGGCGAGCCGCTCTTTTGTTGGCTGCATGTCTTTGACGCTCACAGCCCCTACGAGCCGCCCGCTCCTTTTGATCGCGCTCACTATTCGAAGACCAAGAACCCAAGAGACCCTGCACAGCAGCTCGCCTATTCAGGCAAGTTCTTGCCGGTCTCCATGCGCGGTGTCACCGACATGGAGTGGCCCGTCGCGCAGTACAAAGGTGAGATCGACTTCCTCGACACACAGCTCGCGACCCTCTTCGAGCTGCCGCGCTTCCAAGAGGGCGTCATCGCCTTCACAGCAGATCACGGCGAGTGCTTCGGTGCTCACGGAGTCTATTGGGATCACGCTGGTGTCTATCCAGACACCGTTCACGTCCCGCTGATCATGTCATGGCCAGGCGCTCCCAAAGGTGAGCGGACCCTGAGCCCAGTGCGTCAACTCGATGTCGGCAGGACGCTCCTCAATCTCGCAGGGCTGGAGGGCGCCCCGTTCCCCGGGCGCGACCTGCGCTGGGCCATCGACACACCCGAGGACACACGCCCTCGCTTCGCCCTCTCCAGCCACGGCTACTCGGCTTCACTCTCACTAGATGGCTGGTTCTGTGTCCTCAATCTGAGGGGACACCAGAGCACTACAGAGACCCGCCCCTTCATCGCCCACTCAGTTGAGCTCTACCACCGCGAAGTAGACCTCGCCTGCTCGGAGGATCTCCTTCAATTAGAGCCCACTCCAGAGCTCCTCCAGCGGGCCAAACAGATGAGAACCGAGATCATCGACTGGCTCTCCAGTTCACCAAAAGATGGCCTTGGCGGGGCTACAGACGCCTCTAATGAGCGCGTAGCTGCCCTCGCAGCCCTGGGCTACGCAGGAGAAGAGGGCGCTCGAGCGGAGGGAGAGGCTTGGTTCCCGATTCAGTGCACTTCAGGGGTCGACGGCGCCTCCTGTGAGCATTGCTCGCCCTTCGACTGAGGAATCTTCCTCGCCAAAACAAGCCCTCAATGGCTTTCCGCTCTTGTCGGCCCCCCGAGCGACCGATATCCTCCTCGCCCCTGTTGCGGAGAGGTGGCAGAGCGGCTGAATGCGCATCATTGCTAATGATGTGATCCTTTTTGGATCCGCGGGTTCGAATCCCGCCCTCTCCGCCAGTCTCGCGTCGGCTCCCGGCGCGGCCTGCTGCGCTGACTCATGGCGCCTCTAATCCATCGTGGCTCTCTCATCACAGCGACTCTTATGGACAGCGCTCATGGCGCTAGTCTCGACCGGCTGCCTCGCCGAGCGTCACCTCGTCGTAGAGACAGATCCGCCCGGCGCGCTCGTAGAGATGGACTGGAAAGAGATCGGGTACACGCCTCTCGATCACGTCATCGATCACCCCGGGCGCCGTCGCCTCTTCATCACACTCGAAGGCTATGAGCCTGTCCTGCGTGAGGTCGACTTCCCTGAGACTCGGAAGAACTCCTTCCCGCTGGACATCTTCACAGAGCTCTTAAATCCGATCGCTCGCGATCAGATCGAAGTGGTCAAGCTGAAGATGAGTCCTTATCAAAACACTGGCAGCTTCGACCTCTCTCCAGTTCTAGAGCGCGCTGAGCTCTTGCGCCGTGCGGGTCCCTCTGGACCACGCGAGCCCGAAAGGTCTCAGCCGTGACAACAAAGGGGCGCGTGACCGTCCATGGCCTCGGCCGCTTCGGAGGAGGCGTCGGAGCCGCGCGCTTCCTCGCTCGTGAAGGCTGGCAGGTCACTGTGACTGATCTGCAATCAGAGCTCGCGCTCCAAGACTCACTCGCTGCGCTAGAGGGCGCTGATATTCGCTTCGTCTTAGGTGGGCACCAGCTCAAAGATTTCACAGACACTGATCTTGTGATCGCGAACCCAGCTGTCTCGCCAAAGAATGAGCACCTGCTCGCTGCGCGCGAAGCTGGCGTTGCTATCGCGACCGAGATCGGACTCTTCCTTGAGCGCTGCCCTGCCAAGGTCGTCGCGATAACAGGCACACAAGGGAAGAGCTCGACAGCACACTTCCTCTATCAACTCCTGATCGCCTCAGGTCTCCCCGCTCGACTCGGGGGAAACATAGGGCGCTCTCTCCTAGACGAGCTGGACTCAATGAGCGAGCAGGAGACCTGCGTGCTCGAGCTCTCCTCATACCAGCTAGAGGGACTCTCAAATGAGATCAAAGAAACACCTATCTCCATGGGCGTTCTTACGAACCTGCAAGAGGACCACCTCGAGCGACATGGCAACGCTGAGGCGTACCATCTAGCCAAGCTAGAGCTCGCTTCGCTCCTCGAACTCGATGCCACCATGCTCGCTGGCGAAGGCGTCACTCTGCGGGCGCGCGAGCTCGCCCCGAGCGCTCTTGAGAGGATCTGCCTTCATGAGTGCGACGCCTCCACACAGGCCACAGGTGACAGCTTCACCTTCATGGGCGAAGTCCTAGGGAGCACCGCTGACGCCGCTCACCTCCCCGAATTCCAAAGAGCAAACCTGCTCCTTGCCCTCTCTGCAGCGCGTCTACTCGGCGCAGAGAGCTCGGATCTCAGCGCAGCCATTCCAGGACTCACTGGCCTCGAACATCGCCTCGAAGACCTCGGCTTGATCGCTGGGAGACGCGTCTTTGACAACGGAGTGTCGACGACGCCCGACTCCACACGATCTGCCCTCGCCTCCCTCAAAGGACCACTGACTCTCATCGCTGGAGGCCAGGCGAAGGCGCTCCCCATCGAAGAGCTGGTGCTCGCGATCTCTGAGCGCGCTGTTCAGGTCGTGCTCTTCGGCGCCTGCGCTGAAGAGTGGGCGCGAGCTCTCCGTGCATCTGACGTCATGTGTGAGATCACAGGCAATGTTCCAGAGGCCGTCGACCGCGCCCTCTCTCTCTGTAAAGATGGTGAGACGATCCTCTTCTCCCCTGCGGCAGCTAGCTTTGACGCCTACCCAAACTTTCGTGAGCGAGCAGCAGAGTTTCTCTCAGCGATCCATCGCCACTCAAGGAACGACAAATAGACCTCATGAGGCTCTCCACATATCTTCAAGGCGTCCACGCACAGGCGATCGAGCTCGCTCTGAGCCTTCACTCAGAAGAGGTCACCTTAGAGCACCTAGTCTGTGCGCTCCTCAGCGATGAGGAGAGCGCGATCTGCGAACTGATCGAGCACGCCTTCGCAGATCCAGAGACGCTCTATGAGGACGCGCTCGCCCTGACACCGGGCATCCTCATCGTCGGCTCTGGTGCGACGCGCCCCTTCAGCGTCCGCGCAGTGGAAGCCGCTCGTCGCGCCGTCGAGCTCGCTCGAACAGCAGGGCTCGCGAGCGTCACACCAGCTTGCTTGCTCCGAGCCGCCATGGAAGAGCTCACACCCGAGGCTCTCCAAGCTCTGAAGGAAGCGGGCTGCGACGGTGAGGCTGCTAGCCTCAGCGGCGAAAAGGGCACGCTTCCAGAAGCGGCGCATCTCTTTCACCCCTTCGGTGATGAGGCGCGACGCGCCCTCACAAGCGCCAGCCGACAAGCGCCAAAAACTAGCCGCAGAGCGATCAGCCCAGCTGACCTCATCGTAGGAGCCTTGAGCGAAGACGCTGAGCTCGCGCGGTCCTTTGGGACGAGTGCGAGTGGAGCTAGCGCTCTCTTGAGGCCCTTCTCTGAGGACAAGACTCCTCCTCCGGCGCGAGCGATCTCAAACGACGCAGCCCTTACAAAGGTCTTCTCCGCTCTCTCCGAGGAGAGCGGCAGCCTAGACCTCCTAAGGCTCGTACTGAGAGATTCCGAAGCTGAACTAGCTCAGGTCTTTCTGCGCCAAAAGGTCACCCCAGCCCTCTTAGAGCGGTCAATTAACACCTTTGTTGATCCATGATCATAATTGCCCTCTCGACCCAGCGGCTCTCTCCGGCTATATGAAGTACTAGCGAATGACCCTCGCGCCATAAATTGATCTGCCAAAACTGCAACAAGAACGAAGCGACGATCCATGTGACGGACGTCTTCCCCATAACTGAGGAGAGACCTCAGGCCGCGGTGAATGAGCAGCATCTCTGTGAGATCTGCGCTCAGACCAAAGACCTCCCTCACGCTCAAGCTCCAGGGATGGCTGTCCAGGCGAACGTCTGGAAGCTCCTTCAGATCACGGCTGAGCAGAAGCGGCGCAGAGAAGAGCTGAAGTGCAAGGGCTGTGGAATGTCTGTCGACGAGTTCCGCAGCAAAGGCAGACTCGGCTGCGCTGAGTGTTATGAGGTCTTCCGTGGACCGATCGCAGAGCTGCTCGAACGAGTCCATGGCGCGATGCAACACATCGGCAGAGTCCCTGGCCTCTCTGATGATGACCTCGAGCGGATGCAGCGACTCAGTGAACTGAGACGAGAGCTCGACGCTGCCGTCCGAGAAGAGGCCTATGAGAGCGCTGCAGGGATCCGAGATGAGATCGACACCCTCGAGGTCTCAGAGCCCGGCGAAGCGGACATTGACTCCACATTGAGCGATTGAAACCTCCGTTGATGCCGAATAGGCTCCACGGAGGTGCATTTTTGACCCTCTAAGAGAGTCTAAAGGCCCGCGCACGAGACCCGAGATGGCATTCGAGGCATAATTCTGTCCATCGGAGGCTATAGATAAGCTCAAGGTATCAACCTCGAGCCCTGATCTGGCCGAAAGAGAATCAGCTTCAGTCTCCACTCCGCTCCCCCCCCCTCTCTCTTTTGAGAGGGATTGGCCCCCGCTAGAAGACATGTTTGACCGCTTTACTGATCGCGCCAAAAAGGTAATGAACCTCGCTCGCCAAGAGGCGCAAAGGTTTAACCACGAATACCTCGGAACAGAGCACGTCCTGCTCGGTCTCGTCCAAGAGGGCAGCGGCGTCGCCGCAAACGTCCTCAAGCAGATGGGAGTGGATCTCTCGAAGATCCGCACTGAGGTTGAGAACATCGTCAAGACCGGACCCTCGATGGTCACGATGGGACAGCTCCCCTTCACGCCTCGTGCGAAGAAGGTCCTCGAGCTCTCGCTCGAAGAGGCGAGTAATCTCGGCCACAACTACATCGGAACTGAGCACCTGCTCCTCGGACTCATCAAAGAGAACGAGGGCATCGCAGCACAGGTCCTCATGAACCTCGGCGTGAAGCTAGAGGAGGTCCGCGAAGAGGTCCTCGATTTCCTCGGAGCTGACGCTGTAGACGAAGACGATGAAGACGCAACGCTCGCTGGAGAGCCGCAGTCCCACGGCGCATCTAAGAGCAAAACACCGGCGCTCGACTCATTCGGCCGCGACCTCACAGAGCTCGCTCGCGAGGGCACTCTCGACGCCGTCATCGGCCGCGACGACGAGATCGAACGCGTCATTCAGATCCTCTCTAGGCGCACGAAGAACAACCCCGTGCTCCTCGGCGAGCCTGGCGTCGGCAAGACCGCCATCGTCGAAGGTCTCGCACAACAGATCATCTCTAACGAGGTGCCTGAGCTCCTCCGCAACCGTCGCATCGTGGTCCTAGATCTCGCTCTGATGGTCGCCGGTACAAAGTATCGGGGTCAGTTCGAAGAGCGCATCAAGGCAGTCATGACCGAGGTTCGTCGCGCTGGCGATGTCATCCTCTTCATCGATGAGCTGCACACGCTCGTAGGGGCAGGTGGCGCTGAAGGCGCTATCGACGCGTCAAACGTCCTCAAACCTGCGCTCTCACGCGGCGAGATCCAGTGCATCGGCGCTACGACGCTTGATGAGTACCGCAAGCACATCGAAAAGGACGGCGCCCTCGAGCGCCGCTTCCAGTCCGTCAACGTTGAGCCCCCGACTCGCGACGAAGCCGTCGAGATCTTGAAGGGTCTTCGTGATCGCTATGAGAGTCACCACAGGATCGCCTACACGGATGATGCTCTCGAGGCCGCCGTGGACTTGTCTATCCGCTACATCAACAACCGCTTCCTCCCTGACAAGGCGATCGATGTGATCGACGAAGCTGGCGCGCGAATCAGGATCAAGTCAATGGTCCCCCCGCCGAATGTAAAGGAGCTCAACGAAGAGATCAGCACTCTGGAGCAGGCCAAGGACGAAGCCGTCACAGAGCAAGACTTCGAGAAGGCTGCTCAGCTTCGTGACGAGGCCTACCAGCTCAAGAAGAAGAAAGAAGAGATCCAGACTGAGTGGCGCGAGCAGCAAAACTCTAATGAGCAAATTGGTGAGGTCACCGTCGAAATCATCGCGGAGACCGTCGCCAAGATGACGGGCATCCCGCTCACTCGCCTCGAGAAGGCCGAGGCAGAGCGCTTGCTCCAGATGGAAGATGAGCTCAGCAACATCGTCATCAACCAAGATGACGCCATCAGCGCCATCGCGCGTTCGATACGCCGCTCGCGCTCAGGTCTCAAGGACCCGCGCAGGCCCACTGGCTCCTTCCTCTTCCTCGGCCCCTCCGGCGTAGGTAAGACATATCTCTGCAAGCAGCTCGCGCAATTCCTCTTCGGAGACGAAGAGGCTGTCATCACCATGGACATGAGCGAGTACATGGAGAAGCACAACGCCTCTCGCCTCGTCGGCGCGCCTCCGGGCTATGTCGGCTACGAAGAGGGTGGTCAACTCACTGAGCGTGTGCGCCGTCGCCCCTACTCAGTCGTGCTCCTCGACGAGATCGAAAAAGCTCACCCCGACGTCTTCAACATGCTCCTTCAGATCATGGAAGAGGGGCGTCTCACGGACTCCTTCGGGCGTCATGTGGACTTCTGCAATGTCGTCTTGATCATGACCTCCAACCTCGGAGCGCAAAACATGAAGGCGGGCAGCAAGCTCGGCTTCGACCGCGTCACCGAGAAGAGCGAGGCCAGAGAAGACGAGCGCAAGAAGCAGATCAAGGGCGACGTCATGATTGAAGTGGAGCGCCTCTTCCGTCCTGAGTTCCTGAACCGCCTCGATGAGCTTGTCATCTTCAACCCCCTCACCCACGCCGACCTTCAGCGCATCGTCCACCTTCAGCTCGCTGAAGTGCAAACGCGACTCGAACAGAAAGGTGTCACGCTCAAGCTCGACGAGCCGGCGATCGACTACCTCATCACGAAGGGCTTCAACGAAGACTACGGCGCCCGTCCGCTCAGGCGTGCGATCGAACGCTTCATCGAAGACCCCCTCGCAGAGGGCGTCCTGAGAGGTGAGTTCGAGATAAGCAAGACCGTCACGGTCTCTGTCGCTGAAGACACAGAGGGATTCACCTTCGCCCAAGAGGTGAAGGTTGAACCGACCCCCGAAGCAGAACCAGAGCCGGAGCCCGCGACCGCGGTGGAAGAAGGCTGAGCCAGCCTCCTCCACTCTCACTCTTCACGAGGGAGCCCTGCAGAGGGCTCCCTCGTTGCTTTTCTAGGCGCTGTTACGCTTGATCAACAGCGAAACCAGAGGAAGCTACGCGTGTTCCGTGTAGTCTGAACGCTCGCGAACTAAACAAACTCCGCCTATGAACATCCTGCTCTTATCCCTCTCTCTCCTCTCACCTGCCCAGGAGCCCGAGACAACGCCCCCTGCAGCTGAGGTCGTAGAGCTGGCTGTCGAAGAGTTAAAATCGGCCTTCGCCGGGTCCGACACGGACGCAAAATTACAAGCGATCACGATCAACGCTGAGGTCCTACACCCCGACGTCATCGAACTGATCGCGAAAGGGATGAAAGATAAGGCGAGCGAAG
>JAPKBY010000401.1 GCA_028823185.1 Planctomycetota bacterium | reverse complement strand
GCGTGGGTCTCGACCTTTCACTCGATGTGCGCGCGCATCCTGCGTAAAGAGATCGAGGGCCTGGGCGGCGGCTGGACCCGCGACTACTCCATCTACGACACCGCGGACAGAAATCAACTCCTCCGAAAGCTGATCAAGGAGACCGGTTACGACACCACGCGCTTCAAGCCTGCAAACCTCGGGGGCGCTATCAGTGAGATCAAGAGCGCGCGTGCCACAGGTGAGGAGGGCGGCTCACTCGACGGCGAGGGGATCGAGGAGGAGGTCCTCCGGAAGGTCTATTGGAAATACGTTGAGGCGCTCGAGCAGAACAACGCCCTCGACTTTGACGACCTACAGCTGAAGACGCTGGAGATCTTCGAGGGCAACTCTGCAGTCAGAGATTCATATTCTCGTCGCTTCCGCCACGTGATGGTTGATGAGTATCAAGACACGAACCGGGTGCAGTACCTCCTCGCTAGGCACCTCTCGGCCGCTCACGGGAACCTGGCCGTCTGTGGTGACCCAGATCAATCGATCTACAGCTGGCGTGGAGCTGACATCCGCAACATCCTCGACTTCGAACAGGACTACCCTGACCCCGTAGTCGTGAAGTTAGAGCAGAACTATCGATCCTCGAAGAACATCCTGCGGGTCGCGCAGGAGGTCATCTCGAACAACACAGCGCGGAAAGACAAGGCGCTCCGGACGGAACGTGAGGACGGCGAACCGGTGCGGGTCTTTTTGGCCGGAGACGAGGTCGATGAAGCGACAGAGATCGGACTCCGGATTCGGTCGCTCCTTGCCCGAGGGAGGAAGCTCTCCGAGATGGCTGTCTTTTATCGCGTCAACTTCATGCAGCGCGCTCTAGAGACGACCTTCACTCGAAATCGGATCTCTTATCAAGTGCTCGGCGGCGTTGAGTTCTTTCAGCGCAAGGAGATCCGCGATCTCATCGCATACCTCAAGCTCTTGATGAATCCCAACGATCAGGTCGCCTTCGCGCGCATCGCGAACGTGCCGACGCGCGGGGTTGGTGAGAAGAGCATGAGCAATCTCCTCCAGTGGTCTTCAGATCGCAGGGTGGGAATCCTCGAGGCCGCGAGCTCTTCTGAAGCGCTCGCTTTGATTCGCGGGCGAGCTAAGAAGGGACTCGCTGAGGTGGGCGCGCTCTACCAAGAGATGGAGCCCTTCCGTGAAGGTCCTGCAGGAGTGGCGATCACAAAGCTGCTCTCTGAGCTCGATGTCGGGCGTTGGCTCTCTGAGGCTAATGATGGCAGAGAGGAGGAGCGCGAGACGAACGTGCGCGAATTTGAAGTGTTCGCAGAGCAGTATGACCGCGAAGACAAAGAGGGCGGCCTGCGTGGATTCCTCGAGCACGTCTCTCTCGTCTCAGATGTAGACGGGATGGATGATGATGTGGAGAAGGTGACCTTGATGACCTTACATGCGGCAAAGGGACTAGAGTTCCCGATCGTCTTCATCGCTGGGATGGAGGAAGAGATCCTTCCCCATGCGCGCGCGATCGCAGATGGCGAAGACGAAGAGGGTCTAGAAGAAGAGCGCCGCCTCTTCTACGTCGGGGTCACTCGCGCCGAAGAAGAGCTCTTTCTCTTTCATGCCGCCACGCGGATGCAGTTCGGCCAGGAGTCATGGCGAGATCCGTCACGCTTCTTGAACGAGCTGCCCTCTGAGGGGGTCGAGGGGATGGACGATGAACCCGATGAGGCGACTGTTCTGGGAGCCTATGAGGCTAAGCGTGGGCAGGTCCCGCTGGTGGTGGGGGCGCGCGTTGAGCACGACCACTTCGGGCGCGGGCAGATCTTGAGCTTGTCTGGCTCTGGCATCAACGCACGCGCTGAGGTGCGCTTTGATCGGCACGGTACTAAGCAACTCTTACTCGAATACGCGGTGTTGAAGATCCTCTCATGAGTGAGCTCGGAGACCTTCGACCTCGACTTAAGGCGCTCCTCGAAGAGGCGCGCGAGCGAGGCGTAGAGGATGAGTTCGTCGAGGCCGTGCATCACATGCGCAGCGAGCGACCGCTGCCGATCAGCGCTCCTTTGATAGAGGGTCGGTTTGGGATCGTCGGCTCCTCCAAAGCTATGGAGCTGGTCTTTGAGAGGATCGAGCGCGTCGCTCCAGCACATGTCTCGGTCTTAATTCATGGCGAGACTGGGACGGGGAAAGAGCTCGTCGCGCGCGCTCTACATGAACATGGCGCGTCGCCGACAAAGCCCTTCTTCGCTGTCAATTGCGCTGCGGTCTCACCGAACCTCCTTGAGAGCGAGCTCTTCGGGCATAAGAAGGGTTCATTCACGGGCGCAGTAGAGGATCGCAAAGGTCACTTCGTCGCGGCTGACGGCGGGACGGTGTTCCTCGATGAGATCGGCGACATGCCGCTAGAGATGCAGTCCAAGCTCTTGCGGGTCCTGCAAGATGGTGAGGTGCGACCGGTCGGTTCGAACGAATCAAAGAGGGTGAAAGTTCGAGTCCTGGCCGCTTCTCACCGGGACCTCCTTGAGATGTGCCGGAAGCGCGAGTTCAGAGAAGACCTCTATTACCGCCTAAATGTCGTGACGGTTGAGCTGCCGCCATTGAGAGACCGTGTCGAAGACATC
>JAPKBY010000400.1 GCA_028823185.1 Planctomycetota bacterium | reverse complement strand
CAGAAGCGGGCTTGCTCGGGTCAGGTTATTACTACGACTGCTTCGCTCTGCCACCGCATTGGGCTCAGGCCTCTGACGAGTGGAGCGTCTTAGTTCTTGGTCTAGGTTCAGGTACTGCCTGGCGCGTCTTGGAGGGCTCGCTGCCGCCTTCTACGCAGCTCCATGCGATGGGAGTTGAACTGGATCCTGTGGTCGTCTCGCTCTCAAGGGAGTTTATGGGACTCAGCGCTGATGGTGAACACCGCCGCGCCTTAGCGGGCTGGGACGCTCGCGCAGCCCTCGGGCCTATATCGCAGGAGGGGAGAGTTTGGGATCAACTCATCGTAGACGTCTACGCTAACCAAGTTGAGATCCCGCCTCACCTGGCGACGGTTGAGTTTTACGCGGCCGCCAAGTCCTTGCTCGCTGAAGGCGGATGGCTACAAGTTAACGTCGGCGCTAGCGGCTTGAATGACCCTTTGGTCTCTGCTGTCGGCGCAACGCTGGCCACCGTGTTTGAGAAGTCGACCCTGGCTCTTGAGGTGCCTTTCTCTCGCAACGTGGTCCTCATTCAACGGCGCGCAGCGGCCTATCTCCTCCCGAACTCAGAGGGTTTTGTTCCTGAGCAAGAGGGGCTCAATAGGCTCGCTCAACAGCTCCGGATCCCCGGCGTATGGGGGCTCATCGAAGCTGAAGATGGCCGCGTGTTGATTGACGGCGACGCTCCTTTGGAGGCGCTTCAGCGCCGATCCCTAGCGGGGATGAGCGAGCTTTGATCCTACCCCTCTCGCTGCTTGGGATGTGTTTCTTGCAAGACTCTGGGCTCCGAGTCGTCGCGCTTGTTGAAGAGGCGCATTATGTGGAAGCCCTCGCCGTCGCCGAAGAGGCCGATAGCTCGGAAGGGGCGTGGCTTCAGACCTGGATCAGGCACCAAGGTGGAGATCTTTCTGGCGCCCTAGTCTGCGCCAGAGAAGGTCTAGTGTCGGCGCCTGATGATGTGCGTTTGCTAGAGCAAGCCGCTTATATCGCGAACTCATTGATGCTCGCAAATGAAGGCCTCGGGTATTCGGAGCGCTTGCTTGCGCTCGGAGATGAGCGAGCTGCAGCACAGCAGGAAGACTCTAAGCAGCTAGTCAGGGAGCGCTCTCTCGTGAGCGCCAGCTTGCGCCTGTCTTGGGCTGTGATCGGAGCCGCGTGCGCTCTGCTCTTGCTCGTCTTTCGATATGCGCTCTCTCCGCTCGAAGCTCCGGCCGCTTAGAGAGCTTCGCTCGACAAGTCGTAGAGAACTTCGCTCTGTAAATTAAGCGCGGCCGCCCTCCCCCTGACGGGGAGAGCGGCCGCGCTCTTTTCTGAAGGCTGACGCCTTGACCGCTAAAGGATATCTAGGAGACCCGTGCCGTCACCGCCCGTGAGGGTTGTGGTGTTTGCGCGGTAGTTGATATCGATCGAGATCTTGGAGTTCCAAGGCAGGTCTTCCTTGTCGGCGACGATCCCTAGTGCGACTCCGGCGAAGGCCCGCGCCTTGTCGGTGAGATCTGCATTGCCGAGCATCTCTACTAGGGGGTTGACCGATCGGGTGTCCCCGATGAATCCGAGAGCAGAAGCGATCGCAGCTTGAGTTGCGAGGCTTCGGCCTTCGTTTTTAAGCATGTCGAGCAACTGAGGCACAACCTGCTTGTCGCCAAGTAGGCCGAGCGAGATAGCTGAAGACTTGAGCAGCGCAGAGCGATACTTCGACTTCGCGACGATCTCTTGTATCGGCTCGATGGCGTCATTCGCGTTCATAAGCCCAAGGCCGATGGTCATGTGCCCGCGTGCTTCGTCGTCGCTGAATTTATCAAGCTTCTTGAGCAGGATGGCTTTCGACTCCTGGTCTTGGCAGATGCCAACAGCGATGGCGTAAGCACCAGCGTCTGCCGGGTTACCTTCCTTGTCGAGCTGGGTGCGAAGAGCTTGAAGGGTGTCCGATGACATGGCCTCTCCAAGGCTGTCGCGCTTCTCTTCCATGACGCCGATCGCGAGGGCAGCCCAGGGCTTGACCCGGCTCTTGCCTTTGACGAGGGCCGTCATCAGGTGCCGCCTGATCTCTTTGAGGCCCTTCTCGGTGTCGTTCTCAGTGGGATTGCCAGCGAGCTGAGCGATGGCGATCGTGCTGAAGTTTTTAACCTGGAGGTCGGCGTCGCCCATCGAGTCGTAGAGAGCCTGACGGATCTTCTTGTCGATTTCGTCTTCGTCGAGATCTCCGATTTGGCCAAGCGCCAAGACAGCGCTCTGGCGAAGCTCTTTCTGGCCTTTGGCTCGCTTGCCACAGTTGGCCAGGATGGCCTCGGCTGCGTTCTCGCGCAGCTCAGCGGAGGCGCCGTCGAGCAGGCGTGCGATCGCTCGTGGAGCATGCGCCTTGATCAGGTAGTGCTTGTTAGGGTCGGAGTAGAAATTGATGAGGTACTGAAGCTGATCCTCGCGAGAGCGCGCGGGGTCAGTCCCGAGCTCGTAGGGCTCCTCGCCCTTCTCAAGCTCTGACTCAGGCTTCAAAGGCACCTGGATCGGGTCGATAGGAACGAGCCCCAGTGAGATCAAGGCTGCGACTCGGATGTCACGTGTGGGGTGATCCTCTGAGTCTTCCAG
>JAPKBY010000017.1 GCA_028823185.1 Planctomycetota bacterium | reverse complement strand
GATGTGCGTGATGCGCTCGGCTGGTACCGAGACGCTTATGACTTCCTCTGTGGTTGGGTCAAAGAGCAAGGCTGGGACCTACGCTTTGCTTTGGAGGCCAAGCCGAATGAACCACGTGGAGATATCTATCTCGCGACCACCGGTCACATCCTGCACTTCATCGAGACGCTCGAGCACTCAGAGATGGTCGGCGTAAACCCTGAGGTCGCGCACGAGAACATGTCTGGCCTCAGCATGGTTCACGCTGTCGCTCAGGCGATGGAGGTGGACAAGCTCTTCCACATCGATCTCAACGCTCAGCGCATTGGGCGCTATGACCAGGACCTGCGCTTCGGATCGGAAGATCTGAAGGGCGCATTCTTCTTGGTCAGGCTCTTGGAAGGTACCAATGGATATGGAGGTTATGACGGACCGCTGCACTTCGATGCGCACGCTTATCGGACCGAAGATTGGGACGGCGTTTGGGACTTTGCGCGCGGCTGCATGCGCACCTATAAAGTCCTCGCTGAGAGAGCCGCGGCCTTTGACGCAGACCCGGACGTTCAAGAGATCCTCGCTGCGAGTCATGCGGACCCGGACGGCTTGAGTGAGGTCATCGGCTCCTTTGACGCTACAAAGCTCGCGCGCTTGGAGGCTCTCGAGCTCGACCCAGAGGCGCTAGCGGCGGTGGGCAAGGGCTATGAGCGCCTCGATCAGCTCGCCATGGAGCACATCATGGGTGTGCGGGGCTGAGCTTGAGTCTTCACCTCGGGATCGATGTCGGGACGCAAGGCACCAAGGCGCTCGTTTATGACTCTGAGGCTGGCGCAGTTGTTGGGCGCGGGAGCAAGAGCTATGGCCTTATCGAGGGCCTCGCGCCGGGCGCGTGTGAGCAGGACCCGAAGACATGGGTGGAGGCGGTCCGCGAAGCTGTGACTCTTGCTCTGGTGGGGATTGACCCGCTGGCGGTGAGCGGAATCGGAGTCTCAGGACAGCAGCACGGCTTCGTGCCCATGGACGCCTCACATGCTGTGATACGACCGGCGAAGCTATGGTGCGATACGGAGACCGCGCCGGAAGCGAGCGAGCTCTCTCTGCTCACGGGTGTTCCAACCCCAGCGGGCTTCACCGCTTCCAAGATCCTGTGGCTAAAACGTCATGAGCCGAGCTCCTTTGCGCAGCTCGCGCATGTGCTCTTGCCGCATGACTACATCAACTTCGTGCTCTCCGGAGAGCTCGCGATGGAGTGTGGTGACGCGAGCGGGACCGGCTTCTTTGATCCGGTAGGGCGCTGCTTCGACGAGCGGCGCATGTCGGCAATTGATGAGCGGCTCTCAGGCTGCCTGCCGAAGTTGGTCGGCCCCGACGCAGCGATGGGCGAGCTTCGAGAGGAGTGGGCGAAGGAGTGGGGCATGCGCTCGGGGCTCCCGATCTCTCCTGGGAGCGGGGACAACATGATGAGCGCTCTAGGGGCTGGGGCTGTGCGACCTGGTGTCTTGGTCATGAGCTTAGGGACGAGCGGCACAATGTTCGCTCAGACCGAGCACGCAGTCGTTGACCCTGCTGGTGAGATCGCGGCCTTCTGTGATGCGACAGGTCGCTGGCTGCCGCTTCTTTGCACTCAGAATTGCACGACGGTCACTGAGGAAGTTCGAGCTGGGTCAGGCCTTGATCATGAGGAGCTCACAGCGCTCGCTGCGCGCGTTCAGCCAGGTTGCGGTGGCGTCAGCTTCCTCCCTTATCTCTCTGGCGAGCGGACACCTAATTGGCCCACGGCGAGCGGCGCGCTCATCGGTTTGAGAGAGGGCTCTCTGCAACCGGGCGTCCTCTATCGGGCAGCCATGGAGGGCGCGAGCTTTGCCTTGGCAGCTGGTTTGGAGCGCTTGCGTTCCCTCGGTGTTAGCACAGACGAGCTACGCCTCGTCGGAGGGGGCTCGAAGAACTCTCTCTGGTGTCGAATCGTTGCAGACATTTCGGGGCTCTCTGTCCGGAGGCCATCTGAGCCGGAATCCGCTGCGCTGGGAGGGGCTCTTCAGTCCCTCGCCCTGCAGCGAGGCGGAGCGCAAATCGATGCCTTGCGCGAGCTCCATGTACCGCTAGAGGACGCCGTGATTGAGCCAGAGGAGAGCGCATCGGGAGCCTATGAGGATGCATTCGGGCTCTACCAGGCGCGTTCTCAACATCTATTTGGCTGAGAGTTTCCAGTGCTGTTCGCCCGGAGATAAGGTCTGAGTCGTGCTTAGTCTTAGATCTCTTCATGTGAGGCTCTCTGTCGCTTCTTTACTCTTCTCTCCGTGGCTCTTGTCAGCCTGCGGAGGCGGTGCAATTCCTGAGGGAGTGAGCCCGATCGATGGAGACTATGTCTTGACGGTCTTCGAGCTGCAGTCGCCATCTGCCGAGCCATGTGCGGCGCTCATGGGCCTCCCTCGAGAGCCTGTCGATGGAGGAGCTTGGTTCGTCTGTTCTCCTGTAGAGAGTGAACTCTTTTCCGTGATGGACTGTCTCGGACGAAATGAGGAGGTCTTGTCCGAGAGCACAGGTCGGATCTTTGGATGGGAAGAGAGTGGAGCAGGATGGGACATCTTTTCGAAGCGTCTCTCGCCAGGAGAAGCGGTGGTGGGGATCAGCGGGCATGGGGTGCTTACGCTGAGTCTAGGAGAGAGGGATGGGGAGAGAATTCTTCAGACTCAAATGAAGGTTCAGCATCAGAGCGGAAGGCTCTCGGTTGATGACACGCTCCGGTATATGGGCGAGTTGCCCAGTGGGGCTTCACTGCTCTTCTTTCGCTTCTTGAGCGAAGAGAGCTCCGCACCTCAGCTGTGCGTCTTGCTAGAGCTTCAGTGATGAGTCTCTAAGAGAGTGCGTCTCGGATTGCGCAGACAATAGAGGGGTCAGTCACTTCGTAGTTGCCATTGTCAGAGATCCCGAGCGGATGCGCTGCTCCCTCTCTTCTTCGTATGCTCGGCGCTCTAAAGTGCACTCCCTCTGCACCAGTCTTCGCGACGAGCGCCGCGACATTGCTCGCTCGAATGCTTCCACCGGGCAAGATCTCAACTCTTCCCCTCATCGCTTCTATCCAGATCGCGAGCTCGTCTGCTCCTTCAGCAGCTGTCGCTGCACCGCCGGAGCTGAGAACGCGATGGATTCCACACTCCGCGAGGAGCTCGAGGGACTCGAGGGGCGCCTTGCATGAGTCGAAGGCGCGATGGAAGACGAGCTCTAATCCTTGGCTCGCTGCGATCCAGGTCTCTAGTGCGCTTTGGTCGATGTCACCTTGAGGTGTGAGCGCTCCTAAGGCTGCTCCGTGCGCACCTAGAGCCTTGAGCTGTTCAAGGTCTCGAGTGACAGCGTCGATCTCTTGAGAGCTGTAGATGAAATCTCCTGCCCGTGGACGTGTGAGGACGATGACCGGCAGGGTTGAGGAAGCGCACGTCGAAGAGATCATGCCAGCGCTAGGAGTGAGGCCTCCGAGCTCGATAGCTTGGCAGAGCTCTACGCGGTCAGCGCCGCCTTCGGCAGCGAGAGAAGCGTCGGTCGATGATTGGACACAGACCTCAAGGAGGGGGCGGCTGAGAGGGCTCACACGGGAAGCCTCGCAGGCTCGGGCCCCCGCTTCAATGGGAAGTTAGGTGGCAGTCGCTTGGGAGCGATCACTTGCCCCCCCCGAAAGTGAGGCTCAAGACCTGTGTCGGCCTTTCTGGAGACGAGCGTCGCGACTCCAGCGCTCCGTCGGCTTGGAGGCGCTCTATACCTAGAGAATCCCTCTCGAGGTTAAGCCCACTAATGGCCATCAAGTTACCACTAGATGCCGGCCATCTGGATGTCGTCGAGCAATGCTCGTTGCAATCGTGGAACAGCCTGATGGGCCCATCTATACTCACCGTCCGACAAGGGGCCTGCGCGTTCCCGATGTCTTGGAGCGTGTTGAGCCGTTCAATGCGTGAGTTCAGATAGGCGCTGGAGCAGAGCTCCGGCAGCGAAGGGGAATAACAAATGAGTGCAGCGGCAGTTAAGCCGATGGCCCTTGGGATGGTCGAGACACGAGGCCTTGTGGGCTCGATCGAGGCTGGAGATGCGATGGTGAAAGCAGCCATGGTTGAACTCATCGGCAAGGAAAAGGTCACGGCCGGTTTCGTGACCATGTTTGTTACGGGTGAGGTCGGAGCTGTGAAAGCAGCGACGGATGCAGGGGCAGCTGCCGCGCGTCGCGTGGGCGAGCTCGTCAGCGTCCATGTCATCCCTCGTCCTCATGATCAGCTCTTGCGGATTCTTCCGTCGATGAGCTCCGCTGGCGGAGGCGGAGCCTAAGAAGGCGTGCGGGGTTCTCTGAGAAGAGCACCCCACGCGAGAGGAATCTGATGCCTGATCTGGACAATGATTTGCGCGCCCTGCAGGAGGTCCGTGACGCCGTGAGGCGTGCGGGCGCAGCCTGTAAGGAATCGCGAAGCTGGGACCAAGCGCGCACCGACAGTGTTTGCCAGGCGATGGCGAGCGCTGCGGCAGGTGCGGCAGGTGACCTCGCAAGGCTCGCTGTCGATGAGACGGGGATAGGGCGAGTCCACTACAAGATCCTCAAGAATTTGTTCGCAGCAGAAGGGAGTTGGGAATCTATTCGCGGTGAAAAAACCGTGGGTGTCATCTCACGTGATGACGCTCGCGGGATCTATGAGATCGCGACTCCCGTCGGCGTCGTAGCCGGGGTTATCCCTACGACGAACCCGACTTCAACCGCGATCTTTAAGGCGCTCATCGCAGTGAAAGGGCGCAACGCGATCGTGTTGAGCCCGCACCCTAGGGCGCGACGTTGTATCAACGAGACGGCCGAGGTCTTGCGGCGCGCTATCGAGCGCGCGGGAGGTCCTGCGGATCTCGTTCAATGTCTCTCTAATCCAACGATCGAGTCCACCGGCGCATTGATGAAGGATCGCGGCGTCGCCTTGATCCTCGCGACAGGCGGCGGGGGCCTTGTGCGAGCGGCATATAGCTCCGGGAAGCCGGCTTATGGAGTGGGGCCTGGAAACGTCCCCTGCTATATAGATCGCTCTGCAGATCTCGCGGCCGCTGCGAGGTGGGTGACGGCGAGTCAGAGCTTTGACAACGCGACCCTCTGCTGTTCAGAGCAGGCCTTGGTGCTCGATGAGCCCATCGCAGACAAGGTGCTCGCCTTGTTCGTTGAGCGTGGAGCGCACCTCTTGAACGATCAAGAGCTCGGTCTCCTCGGCGCCTACGCCAACCAAGGCGGGATGATGAACGCCGATATCGTCGGGAAAGACCCTCATCTAATCGCTCGAGCGGCTGGCTTTGAGGTGCCGCGTGAGACCACGATCCTCCTCTGTCCACAAGGTGGAGTTGGTCGTGAGTGGCCGCTCTCGATCGAGCTCCTTTGTCCGCTCCTTAGCGTTCATCGAGTTGATGGATGGAAAGAGGGCTGCGTGACCTCGACTCAGCTGCTCAAGTTTGGCGGGCTAGGTCACACCTTGAGCTTGTGGGCGAGAGAGGAGGAGGTCGTTGAGGCCTTCATGCTCGAGAAGCCCGCGAATCGAATCTTGGTGAACGGACCTTCCTCGCAGGGGGCGGTCGGATTTAGCTCACACTTGATGCCGTCATTCTCCCTGGGCTGTGGACCTCAGGCGGGGAACATTACCTCTGAAAACATCACGGCGAAGCATCTCGTCAACATCAAGCGCGCCGCGCGCTTGCGTCGTGACTGGGAAGAGATTGATCAAAAGAGTCACGAGCGCGCGCGCTCTCTCGGAGGAGAAGACTCTCCGCGCGGGAGCGGTCTTAGGGATGACCCTGCGTTAGAGCTGAGGCGCAGCGGGGCCAGAGCTCACGTTTCGCCGCCGCTTGATTTGGAGAGTAGAGCTCCTTCCGCCAAGCCCTACGTCCCAGCAATCGCCGAGCACAAGGGCGTTAGCGAAGAGCCCGCGAGGGCGGCGACCCAAGCGCGGCCTGTGCTTAAGCGCAGGGAAGGTCGCCCGGGGCTCCCGAGCTTCACTCGGCCGACGGATGGTGGCTCGAGCACGGCGGTCATGGCGCGCCCGGCCGTCGGAGTGAAGTCCAAGCCCGCAGCTGTGGCTGCTTCTAAAGCATCGCACGTTGGAGCCGCTCTCAACCCGACTGAGATTCAGAGCATCATGAGCCAAGCCGGCGCCGGTTGCCCCCTCGGGCCCTGCAATGGCTGTCCCCATCACGAAGTCACGACTGGCGCTTGCAAGGCATGAGTTCCTTGCGCGTCAATTTTTCACCTATCGTTTAAGCCCCAGAATAAAAAAACGGACTCTCTTCAGGAGTCATGGAAGGAACACAAATGGAAACGAACATCGCTCTAGGCCTGATTGAGACGCGCGGTCTCGTAGGCTCGATTGAAGCCGCCGACGCTATGGTCAAGGCCGCTAAGGTCACTCTCCTAGGTAAGGAGATCTCTGGTGGAGGCCTCGTCACTGTCATGGTGAGAGGAGAGGTCGGAGCCGTTAAGGCTGCGACAGAAGCTGGAGCCGCCGCCGTCCGCCGTGTCGGCGAACTAGTCAGCGTTCATGTGATCCCGCGCCCCGCGGGAGACCTTGAGCAATACCTCCCGGCGAACCCCGAGTGAGCGCGTGGCACCTCCTCTCTGGAGGTGTGAGGCGTTCGACTTGTGATGTCGTCGAAGATCGAACTGCGCGGCGCGGTCCACTTGGACCAGATGCAGCCGCAGTTTGCCGCTACTGTTGCGGCAAACTCGGACGGTTACTTCCCTGTGGCGGGGGAGAGCGCGTTCTGGCTTGAGGTGCAACCCGGCATCGTGGTCAACAGGCTCTTGGATGTGGCGCTAAAGAGCTGTGATGTGAAGCCCGGCGCGCTCATCACTGAGCGTCACTACGGCACCCTAGAGGTTCACGGCCCTGACCAGGGCCAAGTTCGCGAGGCGGGAGACGCCATCCTCCGCGAGCTGGGTGCAGCTCGCGAAGAGGGGCTCGCGCCACAGATCCTCACTGACGAGATCGTTCATCAGATCGATGATCACCACGCGATGATGATCAATCGGACGCGCGCAGGAATGTTGGTCTTAGGAAAGGACACGCTCTACACCCTCGAGGTGACGCCTGCGGTTCATGTGCTCCTCGCAGCAAATGAAGCAGAGAAGGCGAGCCACATCAGGCTCGTTGGGCTGGGCCATGATGGGGCGGTCGGGCGCTTGCGGCTCGCGGGCACAGACGCAGAGATCGAACAAGCCGTCATGGCTGTGCATCGCGCTCTTGAAGGAATACCTGGGCGCGCCGCCCAGAGGACAGGGAACGACTGATGTTCCTTGGTCGAGTCATCGGAGAGGTCTGGGCGACCCGGAAGGTCTCGGACCTTGAAGGCCACCGTCTCCTCGTCGTCGAGGCGCTTGATACGGGCAGTGGTCCGCCTGCGCCGATGGTGACTCCGGTCGTCGCTGCTGATCCCCTAGGGGCAGGTGTCGGGGAAGAGGTCATCGTCGCTTTTGGAAAGGCCGCGAGGGTGGCTTGTGGCGGTGACGGTGACTTCGCCCTTGAGGCCGCAGTCGTGGGCATCGTCGACGGTCATCAGTTGAACGCAGGGGAGAGCGCCTGATGCTTGTCGGGACGGTCGTTGGGAATGTCTGGTCCACGGTCAAGGACCCCAGCCTTCAGGGACTACGTCTTCTGGTGATCCAACCCTTTACGACGGGTAAGGAGTCCGCAGAGGCTATCGTGGCTGCAGACACCCTTGGTGCTGGAGTCGGAGAGCGAGTGCTGGTCGTCTTTGGCCGCGCCGCTAGGCACTGCATCGGAAAAGGGCATGACATAGGCTTTCAGACAGCAGTCAGCGCGATCATTGATCGAATGGAATTGGCGGATGGACGAACGATCGGCCCCGTCGCAAATGAGGACATCTGAGGAACGACGCGGGGGAGATCTTCCGTCGCGCACACAGAAGAGTGAGCAAACATGAACAGAAACGATGAGAACCCCAACCTCCGTGATGATGCGCACCTCGGTGCAGCTGTCGCTGTGCTCGAGCTATCGAGCGTCGCTCGCGGTATCGAGGTCGCCGACGCCATCCTCTGGGAAGCCGACATAGAGGTCTTGTTCAGTGAACCTGTGCAGCCGGGCAAATATGTGATCTTGTTCACAGGCGGCGTCCAGGATCTGACGAGCGCTATGGAGCTCGGCGCTGCTAAAGCAGGCGGTGACCTCGTGGACAGACTCCTCCTCCCTCAAGTTCACGAGCAGGTGGAGCTCGGTCTTCGAAGGAGAGGCAATATCAACGGTCAGATCGACGCGCTCGGTGTGGTGGAGACTACGACGGTCGCAGCTGCTGTGGAGGCTGCCGACGCAGCGCTCAAGCAAGCGACAGTCGACCTCCTCGAGCTGCGTATCGCTAACGGCCTTGGCGGGAAGAGCTACTTCACGATGACCGGCGAGGTCAGTGACGTACGGGCCGCGGTCATGCGTGGAGCGAGCATCGCCTCTGAGCGAGGAATGCTCGCGAGAGAGGTCGTCATCCCGAGGCCTCATGTGGACTTGGTTCGACACCTATAGGAGAGACAGAAGTGCCGAGAAGATTTCTAACAGCTGAGGACGTGCGGCGCGCAGGGAGCGGACCGCTCGAGGTCTCTAGTGAGACCTTGGTGACACCGCACGCACGACAGGTCGCAGAGGAGCTAGGCGTTCGTCTGGTGACTGGCGGAGGGGACTGGGCTCCGGGCCCTCCCGATCGAGGTCCTGATGCGGAGGGCGCTCGCAGGACGCTACCTCATCTCCCAGAGCCTGATGGCGATGACACTGAGGGGAGCGTGATCGTGACCGCCGTCGGTCTAAACCGCCCTGGCGTATTGGCCGAACTCACAGGGGTCTTGTCAGAGGTCGGCGCGAGCATCGGAGATGTCTCTCAGCGAATGATTGAGGGCTTCTTCCACATGGTGCTCATCGTGAACATCCCGCAAGGGTGCGACTTCGGAGAGCTCAAGAAGAAGCTTGAGTGTCTTGGTGGGACGGACGACTACGCCGTAAATGTTATGCACGAGCGGGCTTTCCGCTTCATGCACCGCGTCTGATCATTGGAGAAATAGCCTTGTCCTTCACAGAACGCGAGATACTCGAGACCATTCGTATGGTCGCCCTCGAGACCCTCGATATCCGGACCACAACGTTAGGGATCAACCTCCTTGACTGCGCGGACCCAGACATCGAAGCCACTTGTGAGAAGATCTACGCGAAGATCGTTCACCATGGCGAGGCGCTCGTCAGCGTCGCGGACTCTATCGCCGCTGATTATGGGGTTCCGATCGTCAACAAGAGGATCGCCGTGACCCCGATCTCTTGGGTCGCTGCCGCGTGTGGATCCAAGGATCTCGTTCCTCTCGCTCGAGCCCTCGATCTCGCAGCTTCTGAGGTCGGCGTTGACTTCATCGGTGGCTTCTCAGCCTATGTGCACAAGGGCTTCACACGGGCAGACGACGCGGTCTTCTCCTCTATCCCACAAGCGCTCGCTGAGACGGAGCGAGTCTGCGCCTCGGTCTCACTCGGGAGCACGAGAGCCGGGATCAACATGGACGCGGTCGCTCGCTTCAGTGACATCATCCTCGATACGGCGAGCCGCACCGCCGCCAGCGGTGGCCTCGGCTGCGCAAAGCTCGTTTGTTTCTGCAATGCCGTGGAAGACAACCCCTTCGTCGCGGGCGCACACCTCGGCGTAGGTGAGGCAGAGACGGTTCTAAACGTCGGGGTCTCCGGACCAGGCGTGATTCGCTCTGCGCTAGAGCGCCTCGGCTCGGAGAAGGACCTCGTCGCTGTGGCAGAGACTGTGAAACGGACCGCGTTCAAGGTGACTAGGATCGGCGAGCTCGTCGGGAGAGAGGCTGCGCGACGTCTCGGCACGAGCTTCGGCATCGTCGACGTCTCGCTCGCTCCCACTCCGGAGATCGGTGACTCCGTGTCAGACATCCTCGAGATGATCGGCGTCGACCGGACAGGGGCGCCGGGGACGATCGCGGCGCTCGCTCTGCTCACAGACGCGGTTAAGAAAGGTGGCGCCATGGCGAGCTCCGCAGTCGGCGGTCTCTCAGGCGCCTTCATTCCAGTGAGCGAGGATCAAGGAATGATCAGCGCGGTCAAAGACGGAGCGCTCTCGCTAGCGACATTGACCGGTATGACCAGCGTCTGTTCGGTGGGGCTAGACATGGTCGCGGTACCGGGGGACACCTCAGCTTCGATGCTGACAGGCATCATCGCGGATGAGATGGCGATCGGAATGGTCAACCAGAAGACCACCGCGGTGCGCATCATCCCTGTCCCCGGCAAGGGGCCGGGTGAGACCGTGGAGTGGGGCGGACTGCTCGGAACAGCCATCGTTCAGGACCCTGGCTCCTACGCTGCTGACATCTTTCATGCTCGCGGTGGCCGGATCCCAGCCCCTCTTCAGGGTTATAAGAACTAGCTCTATGCGCCCGAGGAGGCCGCTCTCGCTGTCCCGAGAGAGGCCATCCTAGGAATTCCTCTCTAGAAGACTTCTTAGGCTAAAGAGGACCTGTCTAGTGGGCGAAGAAGAGGCATGGGAGTCTCCATGCAAGCTAACGCTCGGAACAAGACGGATGGTTGGAATGTGCTCGTCGTAGAGGACGACGCACGCATCGCCAGCCTCTTAGGCGCCACCCTCGCGACCTCATTCTCTGTGAGGGTTGTCTACTCAGCGGAAGAGGCGCTCGCAGCGCTTGATGACGGGGAGGAGTTCGACCTCGTCCTCTCTGATTATTCATTGCCCGGGAAGAGCGGCTTGGACCTGCTCTCTGCGGTGAGGACACATCGCCCCAGCACTCGTCGTTTGATGCTGACAGGTGAGAGCTCACGCGAGGTGCATGAGAGAGCGACGAATGAGTGCGCTGTGCATCGCTTTCTCTTGAAACCATGTGATCCGAGCGGAGTCCTAGAGGCTTGTGAAGACAGCCTGTTGGATCTCAAGCGCGAGCGAGCAGCTGAGGCTCGCTCTCGAGAGCTGACCTTTTCTCGTGCTGCGCTCGCGGACTTGAACCATCGCTTAGAGGAGCGGCTTGACGATCGCGAAGACTCGCTCGCCGGATTACAGAAGCACGCCTTGGAGCTGGCTTCTGCGAGAGACAGCAAAGAGATCGCTGCGCTCACGGAGATGGCTCTGACGGATCTGCTCGGAGGACGGGAAGTGAAGGTTGTCCTTGGAGAATTGGATGGGCTCGATCACGGGGTGCCGTGGTGTGTAGATCTCCTCGGTTTCGAGGGGGGAGTGCACGGAAGAGTCTGCGTGATTCCTAGAGGAGAAGACGACGAGCTCGACCTCTCTTCTCAGGCTCAGTTAGAGGCGGTCGCATCTACAGCTTCAGTCGCGCTCGACAATGAGGCGCGACGTGTGGAGAGAGACCGGGCGCAGCACTCCGCTATCCTCGCGCTAGCGCGCTTGGCGGAGAAACGGGATGACGACACCGGCCGGCATCTTGAGCGGGTGAGCGGCTACTCGCGATTGATCGCTGAGAGCTTGCGTGCTCGAGGATTCCATCAAAGGATCATTACTGACGTCTGGATCGAAGATCTGGTCCGCTCTGCACCCCTCCACGATGTTGGGAAGGTCGCGATCCCAGATTCGATCTTGAAGAAGCCCGGCCCGTTGACGAACGCTGAGCGTGAAGTGATGAAGACTCACACGACGATCGGCGCAGCCACCCTTGAGGCGGCTCATGTTGAGGGGGGAGCGCGGGGCTTCCTGGAGATGGGGCGGGACATCGCGCTCTGCCACCACGAGCGCTGGGATGGTGAGGGGTATCCGCGCGGGACTTCCGGAGAGGAGATCCCTCTCGAAGCGCGGATCTTGAGCCTCGCGGACGTCTACGACGCCCTGACGACTAAGCGCCCATATAAGGAGGCGTGGCCTCATGAAGAGGCCATGAGCTGGATCATGGAGAGAGGAGGAACTCAGTTCGATCCTGAGGTAGTGGCCTCCTTCTTAGCCCTCGCTGAAGAGTTCGACGCTATGCGAGAGCGACTGGCAGACGACGAACTCGGCATTCGGCGGAGTTAAACAATCCAGAGAGAAGGAGTGCGCATGAGTTGCCTCCGCCTTCTGTTAACCCGATGATCCGGTTCGGGCCCACTGCGTGACGCGCCCACGCAGATGCAAAACTGGAAGAGAACCTACTGGGCCGTCTGGGTCGCAAACTTCATCACCGCCACAGGGATGATGAGCTTCTTGCCGTTCTTTCCACGGCACCTTGAGAGCCTGGGCTTAACGGAGCGCTCGGACATCGAGCTGTGGACTGGGCTGGTCTTTGGTGCTGCGCCGCTGGCCGCTGCTGTCATGACGCCGGTGTGGGGCGCGCTCGGAGATCGCATCGGGCGCAAGGCGATGGTGGCTCGCGCCATGTTCGCGATCACGATCTTTGTCGGGGGCATGTCCTTCGTGACGACGCCTCAAGGCCTCTTCTTTATGCGCCTAGGGCAGGGTGTCTTTAGCGGCTTCGTCGCGCCCAGCATCACGCTCGTGTCTGTGTCGGCTCCTGCTGACAGGCAAGGGCGCATCACGGGCTCACTGCAGACCGCGATCGCGCTAGGCGCTGTGATCGGTCCATTGCTAGGCGGAGTCCTCGCAGCAGATGTCGGGATGGGGGTGATCTTCCGCGTCGTCGCAGTGTCCGCAGCTCTAGGGGCATTGCTCGTGCTCTTCTTGGCGAAGGAGGATGCAGGGGCGCGGCAGACGATCAGCCCCTTGGAGAGATCCCCCAAGGCCCTTCTTCAAGCGGCGATCAGTGATCTGAAGGCTGCCTTCGCGATCCGTGAGCTTCGTGGAGTCGTGGTCTTTCTCTTCTTTCTGCAGTTCGGGATGGGGATCACCAACCCGTTGATGGAGCTCTTTGTTCGTGATGTCTTAGGCGGTGACAGTCCGGATGTCGCTCGAGTCACGGGCTCACTCTTCAGCTCGA
>JAPKBY010000399.1 GCA_028823185.1 Planctomycetota bacterium | reverse complement strand
AGATGAATTGAACGGTAATTTGAATTCCACGGGGAGCGATGTGCTCTTGCCGATCCTTCTCCCAGCGCTAGACATCGTCTACGACCACGAGGTCTTCGACGTTCACTTCTTGCTCTCCGGGATGAAGGTCTGGAGTCACGAAGCTAGCGGGCACGTCATCGATTTGGACTTCAGCGTGAGCATGCCAGTCTTTGATGACTTAGGTGAACTGGTCATTGGGTATCGAGAGTTGGAGTTGGAGTTAGAGCACTCCTCTGATGAGAGAGTTGAGATTGACGTCAGCTTGAGCGGGCTCTATTTGGCTTACCGCTTGAGCTTCTGAACAGGCAATCCCCCCCGCAGCTCTGTTTTTGTGAGATAGGCCACAGATTGAGGGGGAGGGGATCCGAGAGAAGGTGAAGCGCCTCTTCGGCTGCTGCACCCGATGCCTAAGCTTCATGTTCTTGCCCTCTGCCTGCTCAGCTCTTGCCTCTCTTCTGAGGCGAGTCTCCGTCCACGGGTAGTGCCGTTGAGCGCGTCGATTGTCCCAGCATCTGATTGGGAAGCTGCGCCGACGAACAGGCAAAGGTTCTCTGACTCGCTCATGCACTTCGAGATCACTGAGACGCAGATCTCAGTCGTGTTCGGCTATGGCGCTGTGGAGCCTGAACACGTGATTGACGAGTGGGACATCGAGGCTGAGGGCCACTTCGCAGTGGCGCGGCCATCGCTCGGATTCTCAGTGAGCTTCTGAGTGGTCGGGGAGAGGGGACTCGAACCCCCGACGTGTAGCACCCAAAGCTACTCCTCTACCAACTGAGGTACCCCCCGAAGCGTACATAATAGCCAGAAGTGACCTCCGGTTTGGAGTGGTCAGGCGAACAACTGCCCGATATTGTGTGAGTTCTTGGGGGAAGGCCCCTCGACCCTCTCCGCACCACCCCCCCCACATTCTCATGAAGGTTCTAGTTGTAGGCAGCGGTGGGCGCGAGCACGCGCTCTGCTGGAAGATCGCCCAATCTCCTGATTGTGAGGCGCTTTTTTGCGCCCCGGGCAATGGGGGGACGGCGAACGTCGCTACGAATCTAGACATCTCGGCGATGGACACTGCTGGGGTTTTGGGCTTCTGCAAGGAAGAAGGAATCAACCTCGTGGTTATTGGTCCCGAGGACCCCCTCTGTGCTGGGATGGCAGATGATCTCCGCAAGGCAGGCATCTCTTGCTTTGGGCCGGGCGCTGCGGGCGCTCGCTTAGAGGGCTCTAAGAGCTACACAAAGGAAGTCTTAGAACGCCATCGAATCCCTACAGCGACCTACAGGCGCTTCGACCGCTCAGGTGAGGCCAAGGACTACCTAAACGCGTGCATGGTTTGGCCGCAAGTTGTCAAGGCAGATGGGCTCGCTGGTGGTAAAGGCGTCTTTATCTGTCAGGCCCCGGCGGAGGCCTGCTCTGCCGTTGATGCTGTCATGGAAGAGCGCCGGCTTGGTGAGGCGGCAGGAGCGAGCATCATCATCGAGGAATTCCTCGAAGGTGAAGAGTGCAGCGTGTTCGCGATCACGGATGGAGAGGCCATCTTGATCCTCGAACCCGTCGTGGATCACAAGCAGGTCGGTGAAGGGGATACCGGTCCCAACACTGGAGGGATGGGCGTTTACTCTCCTGCACCTAGCCTCGGGCAACGTGTCCTGCGACAGATCGAGCAGCGCGTGGTGATCCCCTCAGTTCACGCCATCTGCAGGGAGGGGATCGAATTTCGCGGCGTCCTCTTCATAGGGCTCATGCTCACTGAGAGCGGCCCAAAAGTCCTCGAGTACAATGTCCGCTTCGGAGACCCTGAGACGCAGGCCTTGGTGCGACGCTTCTCTGGCGATCTCCTGCCCTATCTCGCTGCTACAGCAAATGGGAAGCTTGAAGGGATGGATCCGCCGGAATGGGACAAGCGCTTCACCGTGGGCGTCGTGGGTGCCTCAGAAGGCTATCCAGGGGAATGTGGCAAGGGGGGCCGGATCGAGGGATTGGCTGAGGCTGAGGCTGTCGAAGATGTCGTGGTCTTTCACGCTGGAACGACCCCCTCTGGGGATGGGATCGCAACGGCTGGTGGGCGGGTGCTCTGTGTGAGCTCCATGGCTTCCGATATGGAGACGGCGCGTGAGAGGGCTTACGAGGCATATGACCGCATTCAATGGGCCGGGAAATTCTGTCGCCGTGACATCGGGGGTCGCGTTGAGGCTCGCAGGACGCGTGTCGCTGAATTGATGGGCAGCAAGCTCGAGCACGGCGAAGTTTTTGATTCCAGCCTGCCCTTTGGTGACCCTCACTCGTGAGCTCTCTATGAGGCAACACTCTTGAATCATTCTGCTATCAGGAAGCGCTTCGAGGAATCGCTGCGCTCGCAGAACCTGAAGTTCACGGCTCAGCGTGAGCGGATTTTTGAGCGCTCCTTTTTGACGCACCAGCACTTCACCGCGGACACGCTCCACTCTTGGTTGAAAGAGGAAGAAGGGGCGAAGGTGAGTAGAGCGACGGTTTACCGAACGCTGCGGCTGCTCGAGGAGGGAGGCTTCATCGCCTCAGTCGAGACCGGTAAAGGAGAGCTCGTCTATGAGCACGTCTTAGGGCATCGGCACCATGA
>JAPKBY010000398.1 GCA_028823185.1 Planctomycetota bacterium | reverse complement strand
GCGAGAGGATCGCGAAGAGACCCACGGCGAGCACTAGCTCGAGCAGCGTCAAGCCCCGACGGCTCCCAAGCAGTTGGCTTGATCGACTCATCGGTTCACGCTCCGGAGCGTCATCGACGGCGCCCTGTAGAAGACGCCGAACTGTGAGAGCCGAGGCGAAGCCTTCCAGCCGTGCGACATGCCTGTGAGGCCGTCAAAGGAACCGGCCGCGTACTCGATGAAAAAGCGCGCCTCAAAGAGGTCGCTAGCCTCACCTAGAGTGACGGGTTCACCTGCTTCGATGCCCTTCGTAAAGAGCTCTAGACCAGGCGTCTCACCGGGTGCACCATCCCAAGGTGCAGACGGGTCCGTCCTGATCAGCGCTTTTATGACGGGTCCGCCGACCTGCGCGGGCTCATCCGTCCAGAAGAGGCTGTCATACCAAGCGCCGGGCTGTGCCACTTCGAATGAAAAGTATGAGAGCTCCGGTGCGTCAGCTTGCTCTGCCCAACGATCCCAATACCTGAAGGGGAAGAGGATCACCGGCGCGCCGCCGCCATGTGACTGCGGAACCGAGCCGTAGCGACCCCTGAACAGACCGATCCCACGACCATCTTGCATCCCAGGCTCGTTCGAAGCGGATGGCATCTCTAGCGTCCCGCCGCGTTGACGAGTGAAGTGGATCAGCTCTTCGCCGATGAGCACCGTCCCCTCCTGCGGAAACTCTTGGGTGCTGACAAGCGGAAGAGCGGCGTCTCCTGCGCCGACGCCGCCAGAGAGCAAGCTCATCGTGAAGTGAGAGAGGAACTGCACCGGCTCGCCTACGGCGTGCGGCTGCGGAGTCGTCCCCAGCAGGCCACGACCGTTCGGGGCGATGGTGACCTCGGCAGAATCATCGTCATAGGACTCGTAGGCGAGGATCTCGTCACCGATGCGAAGGAGTCCTCCATCCTCAGGGAGATCTGAGAGGAACCTGTGCGGTGTCCCGATCGATCCGTAAGGAATGCGCAGGACCTGGCCGATCGCGGTCGAGAAACCTTCGTCTGTCTCTTGGTACTGAGAGGCGACGGTGAAATAGACACCTCCTTCGCCGAACTCCCTGCTGAGGCGCATCGCGCCGCCCTGCCCAGCCTCCGGGCCGCCGAAAGGGATCGCCTCTCCAAACTGCGTAGAGCCAAAGACGACCTCGTCCACCTCTGCCGAGGGGATGGGATTCTCCCCCTGGCGAACGCTCCCACCGATCGTGATCTGCTCTACGATGCGAGGACGCTCACCCGAGGGGAAAGCCGTCATCCTGCACATGGCGCGGGTGTCAAGGTACTGAGTCTGCTCATCCGGATTCTGAACCCCGGCGACCATGGGCTCTGGGCTAGCGCGATCAAAGGCCACATAGGACGTCCCCTGACGATTGCCCACGTTCGGCACGACGAAGGTCAAGCCTGAATCAAAGGCCTCGAGGCTGTTCGGATTAGACTGCTCCCATCCATGGACGAGGACCTCTGCGCCCGGCTTGTGTCCGCGATGCACCAAGACCGGCCAACCAGGATGGGCGACGTCAGCAGCGAACAGGAAGGCCGGATCAAAGCGGCCAGGCAGACCACCGTCAGAGTTTGAACTAGAGATCTGGACTACGGGCAAGACGAGCGTCCCAGCTACGTGCTCTTGGGGGTAGGTTCCGAGGACGCCTCTGTGCTGAAAGATCTCCCTCGCACCACGAGTGATCGGGAGCTCCTCATCATTAGGCGCCCCAAGCATGGGCTGCCACTGCGCGCCCAAGACAGGCGCCGACTCAACAGAGGCCGTCACCTCTGCTTCAAGCTCCAAGAGACCAGAGCTCCCGCCGCCACCGCCGCCACCGCCACCGCCGCCACCAGGGTTAGGGGGATCGTTGATCACCTCTTCATCAATGTTGTCGAGGAGATAGTTACGCAGCGTGTCTAGGTTGACCGGATCATCTCTCACGAGCTGCCCATAGGTGGGCTCAAACCAGTTGTAGCAGATCCACTCTGTGAGCTCTCCCGCGTCAGGCTCAGTGAACTGAGCGAACTGTGGATTCTCTGAATCAGCCGTGAGGAATCCTGAAGCCGTGCTGGCTCCAGGCGCTGGCACAGAGATCGGAACCACGAAGCAGCGACGACGAAGGATTGTCTGCACTTCCACGCCTTGGGCGTTCATGGTCGACCACTCGCTCACGAAGGCCTTTGTCCCTGCGATAGGGAGGCCCTCTTCATCCTGAACGCTGAGATTTGTGAGCTCAGCACAATCATTTCCGCGCGCTGCGAGGGAGAGAACTTGCCCATCCCAACCCGAATAGCGGAAGACCTCGATCCCGCCGAGCTGCACCAGCTCTGAGGTCGTGTCTACTTGCCCAGCACCGACGCTGACCCCCACCTGCATCAGCGCGGCATAGCCACCATCTGGACTGAAGGCGGCCATGAGCTCTGCATCTGCAGTCGCGTCCTCTTCATCGGGACGCTCCGCGGCCCCGAGAATTATCCCCGTCACTGCGCTCCGTGGACCGGTGAGGCCCCAGCCGAGCGGAAAGGTGATCGGGACGGGCGAGCCAGGCGGCTGAATATTAACACTGATGGGGTCCCCTCGAGTCTCTGCTCCACCGACGACGCCCCGCATGA
>JAPKBY010000397.1 GCA_028823185.1 Planctomycetota bacterium | reverse complement strand
CGCAGCGCACGAATGATTGCTATGGGATTCATTAGAGCGAGCAGAGCTGGCAGGGCTTAGTCGAGGGAGAGCTTCTGGAGAGCTTCCACAGGCGAATCAGGCCCGACGATCAAGGAGGTCTCCTCCACGTCGATGATGCCATCATCCTTCAAGAGCACGAGCTCATAAGTGGTCACTGATCCGTTAGCCCAGAGGACAACGGTGGTCGTCGTGTGGTTCATACCGCCGTCGTTGTCATCAGCGACGAGGGGCTCTTTTCCACTGGCAGGGAACTTCTTAAGGGGGTAATTGTCGAGGTCGCGCCCTGCGTATGAGGACCACCCACCGTCCACGATGTCGAAGCTGTCACGAGTGAACCACTCCTCTGGCGGAAAGTTGCTCAACTCAAGGAAGCTGATCTCCACACCGGGGCAAGTGAGGCGCTTCACGTCTGACTCCACAGCTTCGAAGACTTCATCACGCACAAGCGACCCGAAGAAGCGCACCCCTGAGTGCTTCGGGAGACGGTTGTACTTTGTCTTGTACTCCATCATGCCGTTGAAGATCTCCTTCATATTGGCCTTACAGGCCGTCACGTTCGCCTGCTCGACAGCGCCAAGAATCCTTGGGACGAGGAAGGTCATCAGGATGCCGATGATCAGAATAACGGCGAGCAGCTCGATGAGCGTGAAGCCAGCGCGAGAGCGCTTTGAAGTGTTATGAGTCTTCATGAGGCCTTTCCGAAGAGAGGTGGGAGTCTTGCCGGGGAGGAATTGGACGACCTCATCGAGGCCTGTGACACGGTTCTACCCCATGCCCTCGGCTGAGTCACGCTATGAAAAGACCCTCGTACGCGAACGCCGAGGGCCCTTGTGCTGTTCTTCTCGCTGACGGGATCAGCTAGCAGCGGCTCCGACAGCCTCTGTGAGGGCTGCAGCCTTGGAAGTGTCCTCCCAAGCGAACTCCGGGCGACCGAAGTGCCCATTGTAGGCCGTGCGCTCATAACCGGGCTTGAGGAGGTCTAGAGCCGTGACAATCCCACGCGGAGTGAGATCGAAGACTGTGTCGACAGCGGCCTCGATGGCCTCCTCGGAGACCTTACCCGTGCCGAAGGTCTCGACCCGGACCGAGAGAGGCTGAGCCACGCCGATGGCGTATGAGAGCTGCACCTCGCAGCGATCTGCCAAACCTGCAGCCACGACATTCTTCGCTACCCAGCGTGAAGCATAGGCGGCGGAGCGGTCGACCTTGCTCGGGTCCTTTCCGCTGAAGGCGCCCCCACCATGTCGGCCCATGCCGCCATAGGTGTCGACGATGATCTTACGTCCCGTGAGGCCGCAGTCACCATGAGGCCCACCGACGACGAAGCGTCCGGTCGGGTTGATGTGATAGATGGTGTCGTCATCAAGGAACTCAGCGGGGATGACAGCGCGGATGCACTTCTCAATGAGCTCGTCATGAATCGTCTGCCACTCCACGACCTCGTCATGCTGAGTGGAGATGACGACCGTGTGAACTCTCACAGGCTTGTCATCTTCGTACTCAACCGTGATCTGACTCTTCGAGTCAGGTCGCAGCCAGGAGACCTCTCCACTCTGTCGTAGATCAGCGAGCTTCTCCACGAGGCGGTGCGCATAATGAATCGGAAAAGGCATGAGCTCGGCAGTCTCATTGCAGGCGTAGCCGAACATGAGACCTTGGTCTCCAGCGCCCTGCTCAGAGTGGAGCCCTTCACCTTCGGTCACTCCCTGACTGATGTCAGGAGATTGACGGTCGAGGCTCACCATGACGGCGCAAGTGTCACCGTTGATGCCGAAGGCATCGCTCGTGTAGCCGATGCGTTTGAGGGTGTCGCGCGCGATGGTCTGATAATCAACCCGAGCGGTCGTCGTGATCTCGCCAGCGAGAATGCAGAGGCCGGTCGTGACCATAGTCTCGCAAGCGACGCGACTGTTCGGATCCTGCGCGAGGAGCGCATCGAGGACTGCATCAGAGATCTGGTCGGCCACCTTATCGGGGTGACCCATAGAGACGGATTCTGAAGTAAAGAGAGATCTTGCCATGGGACTATTGTGGGATTGTCGGGCCTTGAGGGGCTTTAGGTACCAAGGATGTGAGCGTTGTGGGGCCGCTGGGAGAGAGCAGCTTCGAATTTACCTCTTCGTCGGAGAGGACCTTCCGACTTCATCACAGCTTCGTATAGGACATAAGATAACGGGCACATCAGGCCTCATGGGCTCACTCTGACCCAGCCTTGGGAAGTAATGCGCCCAATGCCCCTAACGTGGCCGCCGTGGCGCCTCTTTGACCCAAGATAGCTTCACGGGCTCGCTCCCCCATGTTCGCCCTCAGCGCTGGGTCAGCGAGCAGCTCAGCGATCGCTGGACCCAAGAATTCAGGTCCATCCACGAGGACGGACGCCCCCGCGCTCTGCAACAGCCGGGCCTCCTGAACGAAGTTCGTGACGCTCGGACCGTGCACGACCGCAGTCCCCACAGCGGCAGGCTCCAGCATATTCTGCCCACCGTGATCAACCAGCGTCCCGCCCACGAAGGCCACATCCCCCATGCCGTAGATCTCTTCTAAATCACCGACCGTGTCTATGAGCAGAACCCCATCGAGAACACGGACCTCCT
>JAPKBY010000396.1 GCA_028823185.1 Planctomycetota bacterium | reverse complement strand
CCCGCAGGATCACTTATGTGATCAGCGCAGAAGGAATCATCGAGCAAGCGATCGAAACGAGCGATCCAGCAGAGCAAGCCTCAGAGCTGCTCAAAACACTCTGAAAGCAAAAAGCTCGACTCTAAGGCGTTGAGAATTCATCCTTCCTGTCTTCGCTGGGTCACCCAGCAGAAGCACCGATGATTGAACTCCTGATCAACCTGTTCGCTTTCTCGATCCTCATCATCCTCTTCGGAGGCGTCGTCTTAGGGATCGTCGCGTTCTTCCAAAACAGAGGTCTTCGCCGAAGGATCTTCGACCTCGAAGCCATCAATCAGAAGTCCTCCGAACTCAATGAACCCGAGCCAGCACCTCTGCAGCCCGCTGCTCAAGAGGATCTCGAGGAGCTTGAGCCGACCTTCAAGGAAGAGAGCGCCGCCACAGAGCGCGCTGTCACGGACCAGAAGATCGAGACGCCCACGTCTGCCAAGGAGAGCGTCACCTCTAAGGCTGCACGAAAAGGAATCGAGTGGGAGAAGCTCCTCGGTGTCCGCGGCGCAGCGATCCTTGGCGGCGTCGCCCTCGTCATAGCTGCGATCCTCTTTTACCAGCACGCTGTCCAAGAGGGCTGGTTCGACATGCACTCCAAGGTGTGGACAGGTGCGATCGTCGGAACCGCCTGCTTCTTGCTCCAGGCGCGCCTGCGCGCCAAGGGCTACATCTTCGTCTCTAATGTTTTAGCTGGCAGCGGCGCGGTCATGCATTACGCCGCCGCTTGGGCAGCCTTTAGGCTCTACCACCTCATCTCCCAGCCCGCCGGCTTCGGTTGGATGGCGATCATCACTGTCGCCTGCTGTGGGCTAGCGGTGCGACACTCATCTCAACTCATCGCTATCTTCGGTCTCGTCGGCGGCTTCGCGACGCCGCTCCTATTAGCGACGAGCGACGCGAGCGCCCTCGGCCTCTTCAGCTACATCCTCTTGCTAGATGTCGCCCTGCTCGCCATCGGACGCAAAAAAGATTGGCCGTGGCTGAGTCTCTTAGGTCTCTTTGGAACGACCTCCTCTCAGCTTCTCTGGCTGCTCCGAGGCAGGGAAGAAGAGGCCGCCATCGCCCTCATCGCCTGCGGCCTCTTTGGTCTCCTCTATGTGGTCATGGGCAGCGGTCCAAAGACCAGCGGCTTCAGCGCGCGCTGGAAGCTCGGTCAAGTCGCAGGGATCCTCATCCCTTTCGCGATCGCGACCCACTATGCCCGGATCGTGGAGCTCGGAGATAACCTCCAAAGCATCGCCTTCGTCGCAGCTCTCCTCGCAGGAGGTGCGACCTTTGCCGGTAGACGCTTAGCCCTCCCGACCCTCTCCCTCGCAGGCGCGGCTGGAGCAGCCGCCGTCACCTCAACGTGGCTTCTCTCGGGGGTCTACGAAGAGCTGTCCATCTATAGCTTCGCTCTCTACACCGGCGCGACCTCTCTTGTCCTAGCGCTCTTTGACACATGGCCTAAACGAACAGACTCAAAAGAGATTCATCCTGCCGCGGTGCACTCTCTGATACTGCTCTTCACCTTCACCTACTTCACCAGCGATAGCACAGCGCTTCCCTTATGGGGCGTCTCGCTGATGCTGCTCATTCATGTCGGCATCTCAGTCTGGACGCGCGCCTCATTACCGGCGCTCCCTGTTCTGGCTGGCCTCGCAGCAGGAATCACCCTCTTCCTCTATCGCGTCCAGCATGCTCACCCGGGCAACCCTGCTTACCACAGCATTCCGGCCCTGATAGGTGCAGTGGCTCTGATCTCTGGATTGCTCCTCACAGCCTCCATCACCTGGCGTCGCCACACGGCGCCCCGCTCCTTAGCGCTCGCCGCGACCCTCTGCGTCCTACCCACCCTCCTTCACTTCCAACCGTGGTTCGGAGCTCTTCCTCCTCACTATTACGGAGCGCTCTTCCTGCTCGTCGGCATCGCGAGCTGCGGAGCAGCGCGCAGCAATTTCTCAACCGCCTACGCAGCCCTCGTCCTCATTACGAGTTGGCAGCTCTTCGCAGAAACAAGTCCCAGCCTCTTCCAAAGCTTGGAGTGGCCGATCCCGTTCGTATTCATCGGCACGCTTGCTGTGCTCGGCGTCTTAACTCTCGCGCCGCTGCTCTTCAAAGGCTCGCTTCAAAAATCCCGTGCGCTCGGGATCATCGCCGCGTTCGCGCCCTTCTTTGGACTCTTTAGTTTATTGAGCCTCTACGAATATCGCTTCGGGGAGAGAGGGGCACTCCTGATGCTGCTAGCGCTCGCCTCACTTCCCTTCATTGGCTATCTAAACCAACGAAGCGCAGCCTCCGATGGAGGGCTCAACAGATCGAAGACCACCTACCTCATGTCGGCGCTCTTCTTCCTAGCTCTCGCGATTCCCAGCGAGCTCAGAAATGTCTCCTTAGACCTGCGCGGTTTCCTCGATGAATGGTTTCAAGCTGGGCTCTCACTAGCAGCTGTCGCCTGGTCCTTGGCTGCGAGGCGGAGAGGCACACCCCTGCCCCAGGCACGCTACCCCTACCCCCACCCCTACCCCTAACCTTACCCCCACCCCTACCCCTAACCTTACCCCCACCCCTACCCCTAACCTTACCCGTAGCCCTACCCCTAACGCTAC
>JAPKBY010000395.1 GCA_028823185.1 Planctomycetota bacterium | reverse complement strand
GGAAAGTTCGGCGAGGTCTTTTTGATGGATTGGGGCCTCGCGAAGGTGATGGGGCGCAAAGAGGAGGTCGATGCACCTGTCTCCTCAATCATTCACACCTTGAGGAGTGAGGGGGCTTCCGCGGAGCAGACGCTCGCTGGTGACATCGTTGGAACTCCGGCCTTTATGGCGCCTGAGCAGGCCTGGGGGCGTGGAGAGGATGTCGGACCCGCGAGTGATTTATACGCAGTCGGCGCGATGCTCTATTACATGCTCGCGGGGCAGCTCCCATACCAACCACTGGGGGAGTCTGCCGGGCCGCTCTCTATTTTAGAGGCCGTCAAGAATGGTCCCCCTTGGGCTGTTCACGCGCTGCGCCCGGAGGCCCCTGCGGAGCTCGTGGCGATCTGCGAGAAGGCTATGGCCCGCAAGGTGCCCGATAGATTCGTCGATGCGATGACCCTCGCAGGAGAGCTGCGTAACTGGTTGGAGGGCAACGCCGTCGCCACTTATGAGACGGGGGCTTTCTATTCAATCCGCAAATGGATTGGCCGGAACAAGGGTATGGCTGGCGCGCTCTGCGGGATCGTCGCCTTGTTTTTTGTGAGCCTTGGGGTGTTCTTTCAGCAACAGCAGCAGAGCATCAGCGATCTTCAATATGAGCAGGTCTTAACGAAGGCTGCGCAGTCGGAGGCCGATGACAACCTAGTACAGATGAGGAAGGAGGCCGAGCGCGCAAATAGAGAGCGCGAGCGCGCGGAGGCCAGGGGGCGTGAAGCCTTTGACGTGAAGGGTATCGTTCAGAGCATGGCCGAGAATCAGCGGGTGTTGGCAGAGCAGGGCCGTGGTGCCGGCTACCGCGCGCAGATCATCGCGGCTTGGTTCAGCCTGCGATTGCACGAGGCGGCTCAAACGCGGCAGCGCCTGAGTGAGGCAGACCCGGGCCTTCGAGGTTGGGAGTGGGGGTATCTGAACTTGAACGCTGATTCTGCCGCGCTCCAACCCTTCTCGCACGAAACCGGCTCCTATCATTTGCTCGCATTCGGCGGATCGGTCGCGTCCATGGGTCTTAACGGATCTCTTCGAGTCTTTGAGACTGAGGGGTGGTCTTATTCCGATCACGCTACTGGTAATGGTTTGACTGAGACAGGCTTCTTTTTAGGCAGCGGCTCTCTCGCCTCAAGGATGCTGGGGGGCGTGCCATGTGCTGTGAGCTCAGACGGGGACATCGTTACAGCCGGGTATTCATCCGTGATTCGTCTCTGGAATTCTGAAAGCTTTGAAGTGATCAAATCGTTCAAGGCCGTGGATGACTCTGACTCCATCACCTCGCTCGCGATCTCCGCTGATGGCCTTTTTGTCGCGAGCGTTGATCAAGGCGGGACAGTCCGCGTGTGGAACGTAGAGAGAGAGTTGGTGGTGCTTGAGCTAGAGGCTGGCCCTGGGCTCAGCTGTCTTGCTTTGAACCCCGTATCGAGGCAAGTGGCCTTTGGTGGTGTAGATGGAGAGGTCGAGGTCTGGGCCTTCTCTGAGGAGCCAGAGGATGATGCGAACAGCTTGACCGCGCGTATCGTCGAGCGGGCTGCTGACAGTTTTTATGAGGCATTCGGGATGCCGAGACTGAACCAGCTCGGGCGCCTGGATACGTTCGCGGGTCGCGTCAACGCGATCGCTTTTTCTGCGGATGGATTGGTCTTGGCGACTGCCCGAGAGGACGGGGAGGTGCATCTGTGGGGGCCAGCCCCCGTGGACTCTGAGGGCGGCTTCCGTCAAGGCTATGTGCTCTCTAATCGTCTAAGGGGCCACTCGCTTGGCGTGACCAGCCTCTGTTTCAGTTGGGATAATTTGTTCATCTATGCAGGTGGGCGTGATGGCACGGTCCGTTCGTGGAGTGTCTCCGACGGGAGCGAAGTGCGCGTCTTTGAGGGGCATTCCTCCGAAGTTCGATGCGTGATAGTGCTCCCTGATGAGCGAGTGGTGAGCGGCTCGATAGGTGGAGAGGTGCGAGTCTTTGACCCTTACTGGCAGGCCTCTCGACGAGTGATCTCTGAGCCTGGTAGCGGCAGCACGCTCTTTGTCGCTGAGGATCCTAGTGGGATTGAAGCGATCGCCGTCACAACCGCTGGCGCCGTCTTGCGCGAATATCCTGAGTCTTGGCTGCCTGCTCATTTGGGGGACCCTTTGAAGGAGCAGGATTGGGGCGCTGGCGCGTTGCATGGTGAGCGGATTGCTTTGGCTGGGGCAGATCGTGTCATCCGCCTCTTTGAGTCGGCGACTGGTGAGATCTCGCGCGAGCTCGAGGGGCATGAAGGCGAGGTCTTGGCTCTCGCGTCGGATCAGAGAGGTGATTATCTCTTGAGCGGTGCTCGTGACCGGCTCGCGATCTTGTGGTCCGGGCTCGATGGCGACGAACCCGAATTATGGGAGATGGAGCACGAGCGAGCCGTCACGAGCGTGTCTCTCTCGGCGGACGGTACGGCCTTCGCGACCGCTGACTCGGGGAACACTTTGCGTCTCTGGGATGTGGGCGCTCAAAGTAAGCTCATGGAGTGGCAAGTGCCAGGCCTGGGCAGGCTGCAGGGTCTCGCGATCTCTAGTGATGGAGCGCTCGTCGCCACCGGCTTGAAGCTCTCCGCTCTTGCG
>JAPKBY010000394.1 GCA_028823185.1 Planctomycetota bacterium | reverse complement strand
GTCGCTTGGACCAACTGCTCGACGATGACATGCAGCTCCAGGGTGTGGAATGGAGTGACCGCGGAGTCTGTTCTCAGCCTGATCGTGCTCAAGCGGTCAACGTTCTTGCGGCGGATTTGCTGGGTGTCTATGGCGACCTCAATCTCGAGTAACCCGCCGGGAGGTACAACGCACGCCGGTCCGATGTTGCGTGTGCTCCCTCTCGTTATAACGCCGCTCGCAGAGACGCTCCGGATCGCGGGGACAACGCAAGAACAAGAAGGCAAGAGGTCGATGAGGGTCACCGGGATCGCTTCGGTGTTCAACAACCTAAAGGTGTGTGTCGGCTTCGTGCCGTCTTGGATGACCCCGAAGTCGTGGAAGTAGGGGCGCTCTGAGCTCGGGCTCTGTATGACAAGGCCCTCGGAGACCTTCGGGACCTCGTCCGAGCATGCGCTGCTTATCAGCAGAACTGAGAGGCATAGGGCCATCGAGATGGCGTTGGATTTGATCTTGTTCATTCCGGTAGTAACGCTTCGGCGAGAGAGCTGGCGACAAGTTCTGCTCCTGCATCTAGCAGATGGACTTCTACTACGTCAGTGGTGTCCATGAAGAGCGAGGGGGAGCCGGAGCTCTTCCTGCGCAGCTCCTCTAGCCTGAGCTGACCCTGAATGTCGACGATCCGGGCTTCGCCCTTGTCGCATACTTCGCGAATGATGCTCGTCATCTCTTCAAATGCGAGCATCTCTTCATTCGTCTCTGGGTCGCCTTGAGGTTTGTAGGCCTGCGTCATGATCGTTACGGCTGCGCCGTCATCAATTGCCATAGCTGTTATGGCCTCGAGGTTTCGCCTGAAATTATTGTATCCGGTCTCCGTCTCGGCGCCCCTCCTTCTGTATGTCGGAGGGTTTGAGGGATGCTTTAGGTTCTTGTCGAAGTCGACGATCAGATAGTTGCCCATGTCTCCGATGGTCTCGAAATGATCCGTCAGGTATCGGCGCCAGATGAGGTAGGTGTAGCTCTTGTCGAAGGGGGACTCCGCTTGCTTCTGCCAGGCCGGACGCCAATGAGTGTTGTCCGGCTTGACGCCTGGGTAGAGAGCACAGCGCATGTCATTGACCGTGTGGTAGATCACGACATGGTCAGGCTCTAGATGGCTGACTCGGAATGCATAGTTGCCGAGGCTCTCGAAGCTCGAGTATCCACGGCACCCAGCATTTATGACCTCGATGTTTAGCTTGGGGCGCTTCTCCCTGAGTTGTGCTTCCAGGCGTGCAGGCCAGGTCTTGTCATCTGCGCTAGGTCCGTGGCCGTATGTGGATGAGCCGCCCAAGCAGACGATTCGATAGGCCCCCGCTTCCTTTTTGAGCTCGAACTCCGGGCCTCGGAAGCCGAGGGAGTTGTGTGATATTTGATGCTTCGCCGTCTCGCTATTCTTGTAGCCAGGCTTGTTGGCGAAGGCGAGATAGGGGTGCGCTTGAATGTTTGCGCGACCTAACTGGAAGGCGACAGGGCGTAGGTCGCTCTCTTTGAGCCCCGGAATCTCTACGACCCTTGGGAGGCTCTCTAAGAGGCCGATGCTCGCAATGACCGAGATGACTGCTGAGCTGAGCGCGGTTCCTTTCTTCATGCCATCATTGTGGCATCCGAGGTTCTGGGATCCAGTAGCGGGCCGCTCTGCGCTATCATTTGTGCATGATTCGATCCTCAGAAACTGTCCTGCTGCATAACCCCCAGTGCTCTAAGAGCCGCGCTGCCCTCGCTCTGTTGACGGAGCATGGAGTGGAGTTTTCCGTACGCGAGTACCTCATAGAGCCGCTCACTCGAGAGGAGCTTGATAGCCTCCATGCCCTCTTGGGAGCTCACCCGCGTGAATGGGTCAGGACTGGTGAGCCTCAGTGGGAGCAATCGGGGCTGAGCCTCGGGTCAGAAGCAGGCCGGATTTTGGATGCTATCGCTGATTCGCCGGTGCTTCTTCAGCGGCCCATACTTATACGGGGTGAACAGGCGGCAGTAGGGCGGCCACCGACTCTGCTCCTCTGCTTGCTTGAGGAGTGAGCTCTGCTGAGCTCAGGAGCCCTTCTATTGCAGCTCTAGGTCTAGGCGGGGAGAGGTGAAAGCCTTGGGCCATATCTACGCCGAGACGCTGCAGAGTTTGGAGCTGCTCCGGGCGCTCTACACCTTCTGCGATGATCTGGAGGTTCAAGACTCGCGCCAAAGCGATCATGGGCTTCAAGAGATGCTCGGCGTGGTGGTCACGACCCAGGCCTCTGACCATGGAGCGGTCGAGCTTCACTACGCTGAACGGGAGCCCACGCAGGCGCTGAATGTTGGAGTGCCCTGTGCCGAAGTCATCGAGGTGCCAGCGATAACCCGCGGCTGCGATCTCCCGAATGCGCGCTTGGATATCAGGAGTTGTTGCGGTCTGTGCTCGTTCTGAGAGTTCAAGGTGGACAGCACTTGGTAAGAGTCCAAATTGCTTTGTCTCCGCTTCAAGAACTTCGAGCAGTTCAGGGTCTAAGAGGTCCGCGTCAGCCACGTTCACTGCGACGCTGAGATCGCTGGCTGCCGCGTACTTTGCTCGCATAGTTGAGAGCCAGTTCATGCTCTGGCATCTGATCGCGGAATCGAGTCGTCCAAGGA
>JAPKBY010000393.1 GCA_028823185.1 Planctomycetota bacterium | reverse complement strand
ATGCCTACGGTCGGTGGAGAGCTGCGGCGAGTTCTAGTTCTGGCGATGGGGAGCGCTGATTCGGCACGGCTTGCTGGTGATTTGAGCGATTGGGTCCGTGATGGGGGCGAGTCGGCTCTCTCCGTGCTGGCTGCGCGCGCCGTCGCGACGGCTGGTGCAGGGAGCTCCCTCGATGTGGGGATCCTCGCTCATAGCGCTGCAGGGGATCCGAGCTTGAATCCATTTCTAACCGCTTCGCTTGCAGCGATTGGCGATTTTGAGGCTAGAGCCGCGCTGCTCTCCGACCTTAGCGATGAAGATTTACTGGTTCGGACTCGGGCGCTTGAGGCGGCTGCAATGTCCGGTCTTGAGGAGCTCCTTCTCGATTTAGTCACCGATGATCCCTCAGTGACTTTGCGGGTGCTCGCTTCAGAGGCGGTCGCCAAGCTCCTCCCCGATGGGCGAGCCCAGAGCGCACTGAAGCAGGGGCTCAGGGACCAATCTCCAGTCGTTAGGCAGGCCTGTATGAGAGGTTTGCTTTTAGCTGGGGACCCTGAAGTTGCTGGTGTCTTTATCGAAGCCCTGCGGAGCGATTTGAGTGAGCTTGGCCCAGTCTTTAGAGCGGTTCGAGGTTGCTGGGACTCTCACCCTCGTCTCGCTGATCAAGCCGCAGAGGTCTTGATCACTCGCCTTGAGGGTATGAGTTCGCGTGCCATCAGCGAGAGAGAGCCGTGGCTCCAGGCCCTCGGACAAGTGCCGAGCACGCTCGGATCTTCCTGGCTGATTGAGCTCGCCTCTAGAACGGATGGTGAAGTCCACAACATGCCAGTCCATCGGTGGCTGTTCTTGCAGGTGTCCAATGGGGGCCCCCAGTGCAGGGCTTCTCTTGTAGATGCTTTCTACAAGGAGACGTCTATTGAGCGTCGCTTCGATCTTCTCTGGGCAGCTTCATTCTCGGCTGAAGAAGACGCCCGAGCGTTTCTCATGGATGTCGTCTTGCGTGACGACTGCCTTGATCATGAGCGACTCTATGCCGCCGACAGGCTGACAAAGCTGGGGCCGACTTCGGTCATCGCACCAATCTTGAAGCGGGCTTGCGTAAGAATTAAGGACGCTAAGGTGCGGCCAGCCTTCGAGTCTTTGCTCTGGACTTGGTACGGATGAATCAGCGGCGGCTCGTGCGCTCTAGCCAGCCAGCTTCCGTGCCATCAGGCCTAAGTGAGCGCGCTCCGCTCCACTCCGCGTTGCCATTGGAGTGCTGTATCAAGCCTCGCTCTAAGTCGTAGAGATACGCCTTGCGGCCTGTCGCGCCGTGCTCAGAGGGCCAGGCCCTGATGAACGCGCTCCCGTCTAAGCGATGAGCTAGCTCTAATAGGTACCCGTGTCTCTGGATCAGGGACGTATTGGGGAAGGTGTGGGCGTCGAACAGTCTGCAGTTCATCTCCTGGTCCCAGGTGGCTGGGAGGGGCAAGGATTCTGCGCCGGCGCTGGTCTCTGCGGCGATAACAGAGCTAGAGAGAGTGAGAATGGAGGAGATCGCGTCCCTTTCGTTGTCTTGGACGGCGAATTGGTGAACTCTCGGGACGCTGACCAAGAACAACACTATGCCTACGGCTGAGAGAGTGACTAGCCGCGATGTGGATGACCGCATCATGGCTAGTTGCCCCCTGCTAACCAGTTGATATCGGCAGGTCGTTTAGCTGTGCTAGTCTTCCACTCAGCAATGGATGATCTGCCCAACCTTTCGCGCTTGCCCGAGGAGCTGCATGCCGCCTCTAGAGAGCTAGGGGCTGAGCTCGCGAGGGCCGGCTTTCGGTCTTGGATTGTGGGCGGCGCCGTGCGTGACCAAGTGCTCTGTAGGACCCCGACAGATGTGGACATAGCGACAGACGCGACACCGGATGAGGTCGAGGCTTGTTTCCGGGGGACCGTACCTTTGGGGAAGAGGTTCGGGACAGTGCTAGTCATGCAGGGCAACTTGGGTATCGAGGTCACTTCTTTACGCACGGAAGCTGGGTATTCCGACGCGCGGAGACCAGACAGCGTTGAATTTGGAACATCGGTTAATGACGACGCTACGCGCCGAGATTTCACCTGCAATGCGATGTACTTGGACACACAGAGCGGGGAGTTCCTAGATCCGGTACACGGGCTGCGTGATACGAAGAGCCGAAGCCTAAAGGCGGTTGGTGAACCAGCGGCCCGCTTCGCAGAGGATGGCTTGCGTATCTTGCGACTCGCTCGGCTCTCGGCGACCTTAGACATGTCCATTGAGCCTGCGACTCTTGAGGGTGCTCGCTTGTCCAAGGGCTCATTGCGCGGCGTCAGCGGAGAGCGCCTCTACGCGGAGCTTGAGCGTGGACTCTCGACCACAATGGGATCCTCAATGCTTGCGACCTTGGCTGACATCGAGGTGAGGGAGGCTGTCTTCGCTTGGGCATCTGATGGGTCCGAGGAGAGCTCGGCTGCTGTGTTTGGCCGTTGGCCATATCAGCCGGGACTGCTTGAAGGCCTGCTGGTGTTTGCCGATCCAAAAGCCGGGACAGTTGAGTCGGGATCCCGAGCGAGCAGGTTTGATGTCGCCGCTGCCGCGCTGCAAAGCCTCAAGCCCACGCGATCTTTGCGTCGGCAGTGGGAGAGCAG
>JAPKBY010000392.1 GCA_028823185.1 Planctomycetota bacterium | reverse complement strand
GCGAAGGTCCAGCGAAGCTTCTCTGCTTGCTCTTCGTAGTAGGGCCGAAGCTCTCCATCGACGTCCTCTACCTCACCCTCTTCACCTAAGTTCCAGTAATAGTAGGCGTCATCTTCGTCCTCTGCCTCCGGGTCGAACATCTCGATCCCGTTCTGGTAGTAGTCGACGACAGTTCGGACAAAGTCACCGCCCTCAGGGGCTGAGACCTCCGTGATCGAGTCCTTAGGCAGGAAGGCATTAGAGAAAGACATCCCGACTCCAGGGACCGTGTCCCAGAGCCTCACGATGACCTCCTCGACCTCTTCCTCATAGTCCTCTTCATAGACCTGAATGTCTGCGAGCAGCTCATCTAGGGTTCCATGCGTCGGAGCAGTTGTCATGTCACCAAGCGGGCGGATCTCTGCAGGCACGGTAAAGGGATGGCCCAGCTCATCATCAAAGCTGATCGTTCCAGGCGCGATCATGTGACAGGCGGCGCAGTTGTGCTGCCTGACGGCGCGCTTGCCAGCGTCCATCGCCAGTTGATCTGCGGTCGGCTCCATCTTGGCCAGCTGCACCTCGTCATCCACCAAGCCGACGACGAAGGTCGCGATCGAGCGGATCTCTTCAGGTGCGAAGTCGAACCACGGCATGCGCAGCTTCTCGGTGGGGTTCTTCACCTTGCCACGATCAAAGGAGCGCGGCTCGGCGAGCTTCTGCTCGATCCAGCCCTCGCGATAGTGCGAGAACTCATCTCGATCGACCTGTCCCCAGCCATGATCATGAGCCATCTGCTCTGCGATCGAGCCCCAGTCCAACTTGTCCGTGGTCTTAGAGCCCCAGTTCGAGAGCTCCACGCCGATCGGCATGTCGTTCTCCATACCAGAGACCTCGTGGCAGGAGTAGCAGCCGTAGTGACGTACATACTTCTCACCGACGGCGGCCAGCAGCTGCGCTTCGTCGTCCCACTTATGCTCAGCGTCCTCACCGTTGAAGCGAGACTCTAGTGAGTCGCGACCCACACGAGTGAAGAACCAGCGCGCTTGCTCGCGGAGCGTCTCCATGTCGTAGGGAGAGGGCTTGGCCTCCCAACCCTCAGGCGTGTCTGTGAAGATCCCGTCCGGGTCCTCCATCATGTATGAGGTCACGTCAGAGGCGTCTTGATCTGAGAGGCGGAGGTTAGGCATCCGAGTCTCATGCCAATACTTCTGAGGATCCTTGATCCAATTATAGAGCCACTCTGCGTTCACCTTGGTCGCGACGCCGCGGAGGTTCGGACCGTGCTCGTTCTCACCATTACGCTCGAAGGCGAGGTCGATGGTGTCCGTCTCCTCGTCAAAGTAAGGCGCCATGTTGTGGCAAGCGAGGCAACCAGCGACGCGGAAGACTTCGCGTCCGCGCTCAGGGTCTCCCTCGACGGGGATCGGAGCCATCTCTTCTCCAGCTGACTCCCCTCTCAAATAAGCCGTGACAGCTGCGACAGCAGAGTCGTTCCACTCCTGCCCCATGATGTCTCGGCCTGCGCCATACTGACTCTTCACTACGACCTCATCAGGAGGGTAGTTCTCGAGGTGGAAGATCTGGGGCATCCATGTGGTGGGACGGAAGTCCCTCGGTCCTGCGATCCAGCTTGCCATGAAATCGCCGCTGAGCTTGGCGTTGACGTTCTTCAGCGTCGGGCCAGGCTTGCGCTTGTTCGGGAACCAGTCGACCTTGTGGCAGGCGTAGCAGCCATAACGATCGAAGAGTTGATACCCCTCCGTCACTTTGGGGGCGTCCTCTGCGATGAGCTCCATCGAGGTCTTGTGGCACTGGACGCAGCTCGCTTCGGTGTAGTCCGCGCTGAGCATCGGATAATCCCAGTGGTGCTCCTTGTGCCAATGATGTTCGTCTTGCCACTCCTGGCGATCATCTAGCCATGCAGCCGGGCCCTCATTGACAGGCCTGTGGTCTGAGCGGATGAAGTCGAGCGCTTCGCCTGAGCCTCGGTGACAGATCGTGCAACCGATCTCCGTGACGGGGTGAGGAGATTTGGAGGAGAGGAAGAGGTCGAGGCGCGGGTGCGAACGATAGGGCTCTTGCAGCTCCGGCTCGTCATAGCCTTCGACCTCGGCGGCGAGGTGACATGTCTGACACATGTCGATCCGCTTCTTTTTGGTGAAGTTGAGCTCAAAGGTCAGGTTGTTCAGGACGACCTTGTTGACCTTCATGTTCGGTCCGATGAAGTCGATGCCCGGGAAATCTCGGAGGACCATCGCGATCTGCTTGTCAAAAGCAGCAGGGTCGATGTCGTCTTTCCGAGCTCGCACCAACTCAAGGTCCTTGGCGGCACCTTTCATGGAGGCCTCGATCCTCGCGACCTCAGCCGTCAGAGCGTTCACTGTGGTCTGCTGCTCATTGACCGCAGCGTCCGTTGTCTCCTTCACGCCCGCGGCCACGTTCATCGCGAGCTCGAGCTCGGCGAGGCCTGCCTCTGCGGCGGCGATCTTCTCTGCATACTCTGGATCTCCACCGTGCGCGGAGACGTCGTGATCGAGGAGGAAACGATCCCAGTTGTAAAACATCTTCGCGCCCTTGGCGCCCTCGGTGTCGACGAACTGAGCGCCCTTCAGGAGGCGCAGGGTCTCTGCCTCAGCAGCGATCTC
>JAPKBY010000391.1 GCA_028823185.1 Planctomycetota bacterium | reverse complement strand
CTAGAGGTTCATTACAGCCTCGTGGACAAGATCGCCCCGCTGCGCCGCCTCTTCTACCTCATTCAGAACGTCTTCGTCTCCGTCTCGATCGGAGGGGACCTCTCTCGCCCCATCGTGCGCCTAAACAACGGTCTCTTCTCACTCTTCCGCAGAGATCCTGAGATTCGCTCTAGTCTGCCTCTTCCTGGACTCTCTCCGCTCCCACCACGCTTCTGAGTTCGGTACCCTCAGCGCAGATGGATACCCCCGAGTTCTTCTCTGTTCTCTTAGCCGGCGGCAGCGGCGCGCGCTTCTGGCCCGCTAGTCGCCGCTCCACGCCCAAGCAGCTGCTCCAGCTTCATGGAGAGCGCTCGCTGCTCCAAGAGACCTGGGCCCGACAAGGAGATCTCGTAGACAGCGAGCACATCTTGATCGTCACCTCAGAGGAGTTGACCGCTCCATGCCGTGACGCCCTCCCCGTCATCCCTGCCAGCGGCTTCCTCTCAGAGCCCGTCGGCCGCAACACTGCAGCCAGCGTCGCGTGGGCTGCAGTAGAGATCGCGCAGAGAAATCCACGCGCTGTGATGGCTGTCCTACCCGCTGACCACGTCATCAGCTCACCAGAGGCCTACCGCGATTCAATGCGCGCAGCCATTCAGCTCGCAGCCAATGAAGACGTGCTCGTCACCTTCGGAATTCAGCCCACTCACCCAGCGACCGGCTATGGATATATCGAGGCCGCTGAAGCCGAAGATGACGGCGGCTTCCATGAGGTGAAGCGCTTTGTAGAGAAACCGGACGCTGCGCGCGCTCAAGAGTTCATGGACGCTGGCTCCTTCCTCTGGAACTCAGGGATGTTCGTCTGGCGAGCAGAGGTCGTCATCGCAGCTTTCAGGAAGTACGCGCCAGCGCTCATCGAGCTCATCGAAGACGGCGTCCGCGCAGGTGATGTGCCCGCTGTCTTCGCGAACGCGGAGGCCTTACCGGTAGACAAGGCGATCCTTGAGCACGCGGACAATGTGAGAGTCCTCCCGATCTCCTGGGGTTGGAATGACCTCGGAGCCTGGACGAGCCTGTCTGAGGTGCTCGGAGAAGACGCCGATGGAAACTGCGCCGCAGGTGCCGCGCGCCTCCTCGCAGAGGACTCCAAGGGCTGCACGGTCTTCTCTGAAGAGGACGAGCACGTCGCGCTGCTAGGCGTGGAAGGTCTCGTCGTGGTGCGCTCCAAAGGAGTGACCCTCGTCTGCCCTGCTGAGCGCGCCCAAGAGGTCCGTAAGCTCGTTGACCGCCTCAGCGAAGAGGCGCCTGAGCTCCAGTGACTCCGACTGCAGCTGTCCTCGCCGTCGACCACGGGACAAAGAAGACGGGCTTTGCTTCGACCGATGCACTACGCACTGCTGAGTGGCCGCTCGACTGCTGGCATGGCCCTGGGGATGGAGCTGAGCTGTTAGAGCACATCGCAGAACTCATCGAAGAGCGCAGCGCTCGCACACTGCTCGTGGGGCTCCCTTTGAACATGGATGGAACAGAGAGTGGACGCTCAAAGGATGTCCGTGGGTTCATTGAGCGGGCGCGGGCGCGCCTCTCTGGAGTCGAGGTCATCCCCTTCGACGAGCGGTTGACGACGCGCGCAGCCGCAGAGCTCCTCCAAGAGGCTGGCTTCCACGGCGAGGAGAGGAAGGTGCGCTTAGACAGCTGGAGCGCGCTGGTCCTTCTCAGGGATTGGCTCGAAACCGGCGAACCACGCTGAGTGAGCGCGGCTCACTCAAGCGGTACTGTCTAGCCACTCACAGAGGTCTTTCATGACCTCTTCGCGCGCGACATCATGAATGAGGTCGTGCCTGGCGCTTGGGTAGCTCCGGACCTCTACCCCAGCTGCGTTCTCTGCTGCAGGCCACGCGCTCGCACCGATCTGGTCTGCGCCACCCAAGAGGACCAAGGTCGGAAGACCCGTGCTAGAGAGCAGTGAGTCCGCCTCTGATGCGAGGCGCTGCGCTTCCTCTCCAGCTCGAAGAGTGATCACATCGTGAACCAGCTCATCCTGCGTCCAAGCACGAGCCTCTTCTGCGTCCGCTGTCAGCGCCGCTGCGCTCAGCCCGAGCGCGCCCTCGCTGGTCGGGCCCACCCTCGAGAGCATCTTGCCGAGAAAGCCCTTCTTCACCTCGGGTAGCTGATGCTTGGGCTCTAACACCGGAGCGATCAACACCAAGCGCTCCACGAGGCCTGGCTTGTCTGCGCAGAGCGCGAGCCCATGAAGGGCGCCGCTGCCGATACCGATCAAAGTCTTCGGAGCGCCGACGAGTCGGTAAGCGAGGTGCTGAAACACCTCGTCTAAGTCGCGCATGACCTCCTTCCGACCGGCCGAGTGCCCGCGCGCGCCCTCCGATTTTCCATGACCCCGCAGATCGGGGAGCGCGACCGCCCATCCCTTCTCAGCGAGCACTCCAGCGAGCTCCATATAGCGTCCGCCGTGCTCGCCCGCGCCATGAACGATCGTGAGGATTCCACGAGGCTCTCCCCTCGCAGCCAGCTCGAGAACGTGAAAGAGGACGAGCCCCTCCGAGGTGTGACTCAAACCAGCAGAAGCCTCTCCAGAGTCCTCTGACTCTCGAAGCTCTAGGTAAGTCGCGAATGACTCTAGCTCAGTCATAA
>JAPKBY010000390.1 GCA_028823185.1 Planctomycetota bacterium | reverse complement strand
TCCCCTTTGGCAACGGAGTGCGCTGTGTCGGCTCGGGAGGTGTCGGAACCTTCAGGCTCGGAGTGATTCAGGCCGACGCCTTCGGTGACGCCTACCAAGCTCTGGACTTCACACAGGCTCCCTTCACCACCGGCTCTGGCCAAGTCACAAGCGGCGACGAGCGCTACTTCCAGTACTGGTTCCGTGACCCCCAGTCGTCGGGCTCCTCAACCTTCGACTTCACAGACGCCCTCAAGGTCGTGTTCTGCGATTGAGAGCATCAGCTCAACAAGATCGGGCGTGTCGACAGCTTGGGCTGTAGACACGCCCTTTTTCATAAGCGACCACTTCGCAAAACAGGCTAAGGGCACATCTTCAGCAAGTCTCTCGCAGACATAGCCCATCACGCGCGCAGCTTTGCTATTTTGGATAGATCTCCCCCCCCGGGGAGAAGCTCCGAAATGTTCACCTACTCCCTCTCCCTCGCACTGCTGGCGACCTTCGCCACACACTCGGCGCCAGAGGATCCAGATCCTGCGCAGTTCATAAGGATCGAACTATTCGGCGAAGGCCGAATACTCTCCCTCGCAGAGGTCGAGGTCTTCAGCGACAAAGCAAACATCGCGTTGACCGGCACCGCGACCCAATCTTCCAATTACCAGAACTCGGGGCCAGAGCGAGCGATCGACGGAATCTTAGATGGCGTTCACAACGGCGGCTCTGTCTCGCACACCGCGGGAGATCAAACAGACGCTTGGTGGGAGGTTGACCTCGGCGCCCCATTCCCCATCGATCAAGTGACGATCTGGAACCGCATGGACTGCTGCAGTGATCGCCTCGCGAACTACTCGCTGGTGCTGCTAGACGAAAACCGAAAAGAAGTCTTGCGGATAGAGCCGAACCCTGCCCCGCCGATCTATAGAGACCACGTGCTGATCGGACTCGAGCCCCAACGCAGCAAAGCCTCGCTCGCGCGCTCTCACCTGCTCAAGGCTCGGGTCAACGCAGCGATCGACTCGGCCATCGACTACCTAAAGCTCGCGCAACACCGTGACGGTTCATGGCGTGGGCACCATGCCGGGGGCCACGCACACAGGAACGGACTGACAGCTTTCTCTGCCTACGCCCTCGTAAAGTCCGGCATCAAGAAGGACGACCCCTGCATCATTCGCGCGCTCAACTGGCTGCACCAAGTCCCTTGCGACACCACATATTCGGCGGCCTGCCTCCTGATGCTGCTCGCAGCTGTAGATGATGACGAGCACCTCGAATGGGCGGAAGAGCTCACCGACTTCCTCATAGAGATCCAAGGGAACGACAAGACAGGCCTTTGGGCATACCCATCTTCTTCGTGGGACTTCTCTAACACTCAATACGCGGCGCTCGGATTGAGAGCTGCGACAGAGCTAGGGGTTAGGGTCCCAGACAAGGTCTGGGAGCGCCTCATAAAGGGGACACTAGAGATGCAAGTGCCTGCAGAGCTCATCCCAGCCCCACCTGGCTCTAGAGGTCGCTCTAACACCGGCTATCGCATCGCCGCTTTCTGCTACAGAGCTCCAGACAACAACGGCGGCACTGGCTCAATGACGACCGCAGGGATCGGCTGCCTAGCCATCGCGGCGCAGGCGCTAGGGACCCGGGGGCTCAACAATCCAAAGGTCAAGAAGGCGATCGAAAACGCCCTCAACTGGCTGACGATCAACTTCTCAGTCTCAGGGAACCCCGGAGCTGGTGGCAGGAACCGCCGCTACTATCTCTATGGCCTGGAACGCGTCGGCGGGCTCCTAGATCTAAAACACATCGGCCCCTATGACTGGTATGAAGCTGGAGCGACAAACCTCACCGGTGATCAAAAAGGGGATGGATCTTGGGGTGACAGCGAGACAGAGACGTGCTTCGGTCTCCTCTTCTTGAACAGAGCGACCGCATCCTCAACTGGCGGCGCAGAGCGAAAAGGCTCAAAGCTCACTCACGCCGCAGAAGACCCGGAGAGCGACGTCTGGCTACGGGGAACGGGCCGGAAGGATCTAAGCTTCTGGCTGTCTGGATTCCCCGACGCGGTCCTTGATGATTTCACTCCTTCAGAAGACCTCGTCCCAGAGAATGCGCGTGGGCTGCGAATCGTCAGAGTCGAATATTCCATCAACGATGAGGTGGTCGCCAGAATTCCTGGTGACCCCACGAAGGCTTGGCGCGGAGATCGCTATGCGCATCGTCACTCCTTCAAGACACGCGGCGACTACAAGGTCTCAGCGCGCATCTTCGCCCTCGGGCCAGACGCAATGCCTGGGGATGTTGACGGAGAGGAGATCCTCCTCTCCGACTCCTTCAGCGTCCCAGTCGAGGGCCTGCTCGAAGACTGGATGATGGAGTACTCAAAGGCCGGCGAATCAAACCTGCTCCGCACCATCGAGGTCTCTGCCAAGGTCTCCAGCGAACGAAACCGGGGAAATCACAAGAATAAAGCTGGAGAGTTTGACCCAGCGGAGCAGGAAGAGGCGCTCAAGAAAGAAGCGGAAAACACCATCGACGGCTTTGAGTTCACCAGCTGGGTCGCGGCTGCTGATGACACAAGACCCACGCTCACCTTGCAACTGGCGCGTCCTTTAAGAGCTAGGCGCATCCTGCTCTCCCCTGCCGGATCGAACGTCTT
>JAPKBY010000389.1 GCA_028823185.1 Planctomycetota bacterium | reverse complement strand
AGCTTCCAGAGACTAGGGATGCAGGTGAAGTAGACGTCTTCGCCGCGCACTAAGACTCCCGCGCCGATGCCATCAGCGGGCTTGTTGAATTGGTCAGCGAAGACGGTGGACTTATCTGCGACGCGGTCTCCGTCTAGGTCACGAAGGAGGCGAATGCGCTCAGGCTCGCCCGCGAAGATCATGGAGTCCTCACCTTCAAAGTGGCGATGCATCTCGACGCGCTCTTCGACCGTCGTGTTTTTGAGCTCGTAGTCGAGCCAGTCCATGTGCTCGCGCATATCGGTCACGCCTGACTCGGAGCGGAAGGTCTCCACCACATAGACAGCCTCATCGTCAGCGATGTAGAGCGCGACTGGGTTCGCGACCATCGGCTCTGCCGCATAGAGGGAGACCTCTACGCCGGGGGCAGCCTTGATGCGGGCGATCGCCTCGACGGCCTCGTTGGAGGCGTCACGGATCACGAGGCGCGGTCCGTCATCGTCTCCATCGGAGCTGGGGTGCTGAGGAGCGAGGAGGAGCGCACAAAGAAGGGAGGAGTGAAGCAGCATTTTTATCTCTTATCAGCCTGCACGGCCGCCGCAACGTACGAGGAGATCTCTGGTGAGCTCGATCCCGCCGAACTCATCCGGCTTGCCGCCCTCCCATTCGATCCCGACCCAGCCGCGATAGCCTGCCTGCTGGACGATGCGCATCATGCGCGTGTAGTCGGTCTTGGTCTCGTTGCCGTCGGCGTCGAACTCATGGCTCTTGGCGCTGACCGCTTTGGCATAAGGCATGAGCTCGGTGACGCCCTTGTAGCGGTCGTACATCTTGCCGCCGCCAATGTTGAAGTTGCCGAAGTCAGGCAGCGTCCCGACGCGCGAGTTGTCTGCGAGCTTCATCACGCCGGCGAGCCACTCGCCGTCCGAGGAGGCGCCGCCGTGATTCTCGACGATGACGCTGCAGTCATATTGTTCGCCGAACTGAGCGATCTTGTTGAGCGAATCAGCCGCGAGCCGTTGCACCTCGTCGCGCCCACCGCTCCCGCCAGCATTGACGCGGATGGAGTGACAGCCGAGGAAGGAGGCAGCTACCACCCAGCGGTAGTGGTTGTGTATGGCGCGCTTGCGGGCGTCGGCGTTGGTGTCACCCAGTTGGCCTTCGCCGTCGACCATGATGAGGAGGCTCTCGACCCCGTTGTCGGCGGCGCGCTTCTTCATCTCTCCGAGGTAGTCGAAGTCGCAGGCCTTGTCCTTGAAGAAGGCGTTGACGTATTCAACGGCGGCGAGACCGAAGCGCTCGCGCGTGACCTTGGCGAAGTCGAGGTTGTCGAGCTTTCCGCCGCGCAGGGCCCGGTGGAGAGACCACTGAGCGAGGGAGATCCGAAACCAAGAGTCGTCCAGGAGGGGGAGCACAGGTGTCAGCGCGAGCGCGGAGAGGCTGGAGGCCCCAGCGAGGAGGTCTCGGCGTGTAGGTTCGTTCGACATGATGGCAGCGTGGGATATGTGTAAAAGCGCAGCGAGGGGTCAGTTCCAAGGACCACTTTCAGGGCATCTGGGTCACAGCGCAAGGGCCGGAGCCTCATAGCTATTTCCAGTCTCGGGACTGGACCTCAGAACGGGTTATGATGTCTGACTCCTGTCGGCCGCATTCTCCCACGAAGAGTTCACTTTGCCTCAATCATCATCAAAGCCCCTGGGCGTCTGCTCTTGGTCCTTACAGCCGAGCTCTCCTCAGGATTTGGCAAAGAAGGTCGCTGAGACAGGCGTGAGCGCAGTCCAGCTGCACTTAGATCCGCTGCGCACAGGCGCGTGGAGCACGAGCGCGACGGTCGAGGCTCTCGCTGGCGTAGGCGCTGTCGTGGTCAGCGGGATGATGGAGATGGAGGCAGAGGACTACTCAAGCCTAGAGAGCATCTGTGAGACTGGCGGCGTGCGGCCTGATAAGCATTGGGAGGAGAACCTCCGAGCGGCTCATGGCAACGCAGCTGTCGCAAAGGAGCTCGGTCTAGAGCTCGTGAGTTTGCACGCAGGCTTCTTGCCTCATGACCCCGCAGACCCAGAGCGGCCCAAGTTGATCTCGCGCTTACGAGAGTTAGATAAAGCCTTCGCCGCAGCGGGGATTCGCTTGGCCTTCGAGACGGGACAAGAGGACGCCGCGACCTTGCTCGGCGTCTTAGAGGAGATCGGCTCAGACAACATCGGCGTCAACTTCGATCCAGCGAACATGATCCTCTACGCGATGGGAGATCCGGTCGACTCCTTCGAGCGCCTCGCTCCTCACGTGATGCAAGTTCACATCAAGGACGCGACGAAGACGCTGACCCCTGGCACATGGGGAGCTGAGGTTCCGGTCGGTACAGGCGAGGTCGATTGGGATGGCTTCTTCCGAGTGATCAGCGCTAAGGCGCTCGATGTCGGGATGATGATCGAGCGTGAAGCAGGAGAAGATCGCGTGGGAGACATTAAGGTCGCCCGCGCTCTGATTGAGTCAAAGACAGGAGCACAAGCATGAGCGGCGCGGAGAGTTCAAGAGAGCTAGGGATCGGCATCGTCGGACTCGGCTTCATGGGGCAGACACACCTAGGCGCCTATCAGCGCGCAGCGGAGGCCGGCTTCGGCAACAAGCTCGTCGCTGTGTGCGACGCGGACCC
>JAPKBY010000388.1 GCA_028823185.1 Planctomycetota bacterium | reverse complement strand
TTCCTCGGCAGGGTCAACGGCCCCCAAGTCGAGATCGAGTCCAGCGGCGCCGACGGCGCGCTCTCCGGCTATCTCTACGCCGAGGCAGTCAGCGGATGGATGACACCAGAGGATGTGCGCGAGCCTCACAAGCACTTCAAGGACGGCGAGTGGAACTCTTATCGAGTCCTCATGATCGGCGCTCACACGCGCACCTGGATCAACGGAGAGATGATCTCTGACCTCACGCATGAGGCGATGCACAGCTCTCACCCGCGCGGCTTTATCGGCCTGCAGGTCCACGGGATCGGCATCGGCCAAGGCCCCTATGAGGTCAGCTGGCGAAACATCAAGCTGCGTGAGTACAGGGACACAGACGCCGGCTGGACCCAGCTCTACAACGGCGAGGACCTGAAGGGTTGGGAGACGACGGGCAACTGGATCCCTCAAGAGGACGGCGAGCTGCTCATCCAACCGCGTCCGGGAGAGACAGGCTGGGAGCGCTACTCAGACTATCTCTGGAGCGAAAAACCATACGGGGACTTCATCCTCGACGTCGAGTACACCTATCCCCCCAAGGGCAACAGCGGCGTCTACTTCCGCGTGGGTGACAGGATGGACCCCGTGGAGAAAGGGATCGAGGCGCAGATCCTCGACAACACCGGGAAGGAGGGCGAGATGACCCACCACGACCACGGCGGGATCATCCGCACCGTGGGAGCCTCGAAGAATATGTCTGCGCCCCCTGGCGAGTGGAACCGCATGATCGTGACGGCGCGCGGTCACCATCTCGAGGTCTGCCTCAACGGGCACAAGATCATCGACCTAGCGCTCGACAAGTCCGCCATGAAGGACCGCCCGCTCGAAGGCTACATCGGCCTTCAAGATCACGGAGAGCCGCACAATCTGCGCTTCCGAAACATCTGGCTGAAGGAGCTTTGAACGAAGACGATGAAGAACTTCCCCACCCAGAGACGGCGCGACTTCCTCAAGCTCGCCTCCGTTCCATTCATCGTCCCTTCCAGCGTCTTCGGTAAGAACGCGCCCTCGAACCGGATCAACGTCGCCATGATCGGCTTGGGCAGGCAAGGCCTGAGGCCCAACCTGAACCAGTTCCTCTCCTCACCGGACGCGCAGGTGGTGGCGGTCTGTGACGTCGACACGGCGAGGCTCAAGCACGCGCAGGCGCAGGCCAACGCCTACTACAGCGAAAAGACCGGGAGCGATTACTCCGGGGTCCGGGCGTTCACCGACTTCCGTGAGGTCTTGGCGAGAGATGACGTCGACGCCGTGATGATCTCTACGCCGGATCACTGGCACGCACCCATGGGTGTGCTGGCTGCGCGGGCTGGCAAACACGTCTGCATCGAGAAGCCGCTCACCACCTGCATCGCACACGGGCGCGCGCTCTGCGACGCGGTGGAAAAGGCAGGGGTCGTGAGCCGTACAGACAGCGAGTTCCGCGGCAAGAAGCGCTACTGGCGCATGGCAGAGCTGGTGCACAACGGGCGCATCGGGAAGGTCCAGCGGATCATGACCGGAGTTCCCTCAGCCAGCGACGCGATGCCCCCGCAGCCGACGACGCCTGTCCCCGAAGGTCTCGACTACGATATGTGGCTAGGCCCCGCCTTCCCTGCCCCCTACACAGAGAAGCGCGTCCACCCCGTCGAAGGCTACGGCCGCCCCGGCTGGATGCGCATCGAGGAGTACTGCAACGGAATGATCACGAACTGGGGCACGCACATGAACGACATCTCCCAGTGGGTCACCGGGAGAGAGCGCACGGGCCCGACATCAATCAAGGGCAGCGGCGAATTCAGCAAAGGGCTCTGGAACACGATCACCGACTTCAAGATCGAGTATGAGTTCGCTGACGGCGTGCAGCAGACCTACGAGATCGGCAGGCCCTATGTGCGCGTCGAAGGAACGGACGGCTGGCTGGAGGCAGAGGAAGGCAAGCCGCTCACAGCGAGCTCGGAGGAGCTCCTCCACTCCAAGCTCGAGCCCGGCGAGATCAGCTTCTCCGAGACGCTCAAGGACAAGGCCGACTTCCTGCGCGCGATCAAGGAAGACCGCGAGACGCTCGAGCCCGTGGAGGTGGGACACCGCACCGTGTCCCTCTGCCAGCTCGGACTCATCGCCGTGAGATTGGGTCGCCCCCTCAAGTGGGACCCGATGGCTGAGCGCTTCGAGGGTGACAACGCCGCCGACACCCTGCTCTCACGCCCGATCCGGGACCCCTGGGGAATCTAAGACACAGGCCAGCGACATCCGACCCCTCGGTAAGCTAAGCCTACGAGCAGATCACTCATCGGTCTTACGACCTCACGACCCCACGGAACTCACCATGCACCGCCTCCTCCTCGCTTTGACTCTCTTCTCTGCTGGCGCGGTCACCGCCTTCGCCCAAGAGGATGACAAGACGTTGCGCGTCTTCCTCTTCGCCGGCCAGTCCAACATGGTGGGCTCTGACTCCAAGGCGAAAGACGTCCACCGCTTCCCGCCTTTCGAGGGCCTGGAAGAGGCACAAGATGATGTGCTCTTCTCCTACTGCATCGGCAGAGAGAACAAGAGTCGCTCCGAGGGTTGGGGTCCCCTCGCCCCCGTCAACGACGTCATCGGACCCGAGCTGAGCTTCGCCAGCACGCTCAAAGA
>JAPKBY010000387.1 GCA_028823185.1 Planctomycetota bacterium | reverse complement strand
GCTCCTGTTGGAAGCTCGAAGCCCCCACCAATCGGTCCTGGGTGCATAAAGGGCGTGCCGAGCTCCAGGAGCGGTTGAGGTCGAGGAGGGACATCGTCGTATTGGAGCGGCAGCGCCACATCGCTAAAGCGGCTGCTGTCCCCATGCTCCTCAGAGCAAGCGTCCGTCCCCATATCATCCGCTGACTCATCCGCGCTCACAGGCGCGTCCTCCTCGACGGGGTCTGAGTCCTGGGCTGTGGCACATCGCCCCGTAGCTGCGAGCGTCACAGCGCAGAGGCCGACACACAGGAACAACCCGGACTGGCGCTGGTCACTCCTCCTCAAAGAGCACCTCCTTGTCCCATAGGACGCGGCGGCCCTCCACGATGCGATCAGCCACCTCACGAGCGCTCAAGCCATAGTCAAAGCCCACGTGCTGAATCTCATCGATCAGGTTAGGCGGCACCATCCCCGAGATCATTCGAACCCGCGCCGCGTAAGGGGGCTTGCCGCTGAGGTCCTCCGCGCGGATCACATAACTCGCCGGCCTGCTCTCTCTAGGCTGAAGGGTCTTCCTGTGAATGCGAGCGCCGGTCGGACGGCCTGTGATGATCGTGGACGTCGTCGAGGGACGCAGGAACGGCAACGGATCAGCCGAGTGGTTGATCGCCAAGACCTGCTCTCGCTCGCCACCGCGCGCGAGGCGCACAATGAATTGAGATTGCAGACTGTAGAGCTGCTCGTCGAGCGGGAGCTCGCCGTTGTGTACATAGAGCGAGTGCGTGTCTCTGATGTCGCCGTTCGGATCTGTGTCTCCAGATTGAAAAACGACAGCCCCTTCACTGTCGGTCACAGTGACCTCAAGAAAGAGGCTGCGCTCGGCGATAAAACCTGTCGGGACCTCATGTCCGTCGGTCCCGTTCTTCACCTCGACGTGAAAGGCGAGCCCGTCAGAGTTCCACTCATCGAGCACGATGTCCCCCATCACATACCCTGCACGGAGCACCTCAAGCTGTGCCTCGGCATACTTCGCGAGGAGCTCATGCTGAGACTCGATGATCTTGCTCGCCTTCTTTCGATTGCTGCGGCTGTCCCAAGGCTCTGGGAAAACAGGGATCTCGTCCTCTCGCCCCTCGCTCTTGAGGGCCTTACCGAGCGCGCGATATGAGTCTTCAAACTCTTTCGAGCCCCACCTCGCCTCATAGTCGAACTTGAGCCACTCGCTCATGTTCGCGAGCTTATAGTCCGTCTCGCCGAGGTGAGGAAAGAGCCCGGGGTGAACGATGGAGTAGTCAGGGCCCGCGAACATGTGGTTCGTGCGCTTGCGGGGCTTGGTGTATTGACCGTTGATCTTCGCAGAAGGGAGGAAGGCATACCCCGAAGGCACGCCAGGCTCCGTGCCCATATGACAGTCCTGACAAGAGACGCCCGCTTTGGCTGCAGGCGATGACTTGTAATCGCTGAAGGCCTCTTCAAGACGAAAGCCGTTACCCAGAGTCACGTCATGACAGGTGCCGCAGAAGCCAGGTTCGGCCAGCTGAAAGAAGGGCACCACGTCGCTGTGAATCTTGTTACCCGTCGCCCCCTTCTTTGAGGCGAGGGTTCCGAAGATACCCTCCTCATCCTTGAGGACCCGCTTAAGTTCTTCGCCGCCACTGGGACCGTAGACCGGATCAACGATATCACCCTCGACGACGTCAAAGCGGCCGCTGACCTTTCCGTAGCTGCGATCGATGCGGTGGCACACGATGCAGGTGATCCCCTCTCTAGAGGTCGGATGCCTGTTCAAGTTGCTCGCGAACACCGGCTCGTTCAGGTTCATCCCCACCGGAGTGTGACAACGGATGCAGAAGTCACCAAAGGTCCCGTTCGTCTCCTTGACGATCGTTCCGTGCATCGCGTTAAAGACTGGGCTCAACTGCGCATACGCGTGGGGAGAGACGCGCCACTCTTCGTAGTGATCTTCATGACACCTCGCGCAAGTGCGCGCAGAGGGATAGCGCTCTTCGTCAAAGAGGGCCTTGTGAAGGTCTCGAGCGCTGGGCTCGTCCGGCGCCAACTCGATCGGAGCCTCCACAGGCGAGAAGAGGGCTGTCGAAATCCGCACTCCGCTGGTGCATGCGACCCCAAGCAAGACGAGGGCACACAGGGCGAGGCCCCAAGTAACACGACGCTTCATCCCTTCGGAGTTCATTGTTCCTTCACTTCTTTGGCTTCCTTTTCGCTAATCAGCCCTCACCTCTGAAGAACTCTGGGCTGAGTGTCGAGTCGCGGAATATCCTAACATCGAAGGCCTACACAATCGATCCACCGCACATGCTCCGCGCCTTCCGCTTCAAATGACTCCGGACTGCTGTCCTGAAGAGTCCTAGCACTCAGGCGACACCGCCTGCCTAAGCCTCAGGGGGCAAAAGTCACCTGAAGTCCGTCCGAGAGGTCAAAGTTCGAGCCTCCGGCGGTGGGATCACGGAACCAGGCCTGGAAGTTCCAGACGGAGCCTGGCGTGAAGGCGCCAGAGACCGGCGCCGCCTGGTTGTCGATGTCGTACTCGAGCTCGCCGAAGAAGTTGGCGAAGCGCGGCGCGAAGCGTGTGATCGGACCGCCGACACAGCGTGTGCCGTTACCGAAAGAGGTCTGCGCCTGGTTCTGACCAT
>JAPKBY010000386.1 GCA_028823185.1 Planctomycetota bacterium | reverse complement strand
AAAGCGAAGAACGTGATCTTCCTGTTCATGTATGGCGGGCCGAGCCACATGGACACCTTCGACTACAAGCCGAAGCTCTATCCGCTCGACGGAAAGACCATCGACGTGAAGACGCGCGGGCGCGGCGGCACGAAGAGCCAAGGCCGCGTGGTCGGACCAAAATGGAGCTTCAAGCAATACGGAGAGTGCGGACAGTGGGTCTCGACCCTCTTCCCTCACCTCGCGACCTGCGTTGACGACATGTCCTTCGTCCACTCCATGTACGCCGACTCTCCGATTCATGGCTCGGCGATGTTCATGATGAACTCGGGACACCTCTTCAGCGGCAAGCCCTGCGTCGGCTCATGGGCTTCTTATGGTCTCGGCTCGCAAAACAACGACTTGCCAGGCTTCGTCGTCATGCTTGATGACACGGGCGGTCCGATCAGCGGCGCAAAGAACTGGTCGAGTGGCTACATGCCCGCGTCCTATCAGGGCTGCGTCGTGCGTGCGACGGGCAGCCCCATCATGGACCTCGCCCCCGTCGAAGGGATGAGCCGAGAGCGCCAGCGCGCGCACCTCGACCACCTGCGGCGCATGAACACAGAGCACCTCGGTCGCCTCGATGGAAACTCCGACCTCGCCGCGCGCATCGCGAGCTATGAGCTCAGCTACCGCATGCAATCCGCGGCACCCGAGGCTTTCGAGCTCGGCCGAGAGTCCACGGAGACTCAGTCTCTCTATGGCGTGGACGATCCCAACACGAATGAGTTCGGTCGCAAATGCCTGCTCGCTCGACGCCTCGTGGAGCGCGGCGTGCGCTTCGTCCAGATCTATTCTGGTGGCAATCACAACGATCACAACTGGGACGCGCACGGCGACCTCAAGATCAACCACGACAAGCACGCAGGGCGCACCGACAAACCGATCGCCGGCCTCATCAAGGACCTCAAGCGTCGCGGCATGCTCGATGAGACCTTGATCGTCTGGACGGGCGAGTTTGGTCGTCAACCAACTGCCGAGTACGCCGAGGGCACCGGACGCGATCACAACTCTTATGGCTTCACTCTCTGGCTCGCCGGCGGCGGCATCAAGGGTGGAACCAGCGTGGGCAAGACTGACGAGCTCGGCAGCGCCGCCGTCGAAGACCGCTTCCACGTGAAGAACCTCCACGCGACCATCATGAATCAGCTCGGCTTTGACCCGAACGAGCTCAGCTTCAACTTTGGCGGCCTCGATCAGCGCCTCGTCGGAGTAGAGGGCGCAGAGCCCATCCACCAGATCATCTAAGCAGCATGCTCTCCTGCCTGCTCCTCTTAGCTCTCGCAGCGCCCAATGACGTAGAGCTCAACAACCAGCGGCCTAACCTCGTCATCATCCTGAGCGATGACCAGCAAGCCGACTCGATCGGAGCGCTCGGAAAGCTGCCGGTTCATACGCCCGCCCTCGACCGCCTCGTCGCGCGCGGGACCTTCTTCGAGCGCGCCTACTGCATGGGCTCTTACTCCGGCGCGGTCTGCGCGCCGAGCCGCGGGATGATCATGACGGGGCGGACTTTAGATCAGCTCCCGCCAAATCCCTACAACCTCAACGAGAGCTTTCCGTTCTGGCCGGAGCTCTTGCGAAGAGAGGGCTATCAAACCTTCGGCACGGGCAAGTGGCACAGCGGTAAAGGTGCCTTTCAGCGCTGCTTCTCAGACGGGGCAGAGATCTTCTTTGGCGGCATGGGCAGCCACACGAAGCTCCAGGTCCACGACTACGACCCCGAAGGTAAATATCCCAACAGCGCGCGCCATGCGCTCCCGAGCTTCTCCAGCACGGCCTTCGCTGACGCAGCGCTCGACTTCTTGGAGCGCCGCGACGCCGAGCGCCCCTTCTTGATCTTCCTCTCTTTTACGGCGCCGCATGATCCGCGCACACCGCCCGCGGAGGACCGCGCGCTCTACGACCCGGCGAAGCTCTCGCTCCCGCCCAACTTCCTCCCTGAGCACCCCTTCAACAACGGCGAACTCATCATCCGTGACGAAGAGCTCGCGCCTTGGCCGAGGACACCCGAGATCATCCGCGAACACCTCGCCGACTACTACGGGATGATCACCCAGATGGATCGTCAGATCGGACGCGTGCTCGACCGCCTCGAAGAGGACGACCTAAGGGGCAACACCTTGATCGCCTTCGCCTCTGATCACGGGCTCGCTGTGGGCCAGCACGGCTTGCTCGGCAAGCAAAACCTCTATGAGCGCTCGGTCCGAGCTCCGCTCCTCTTTGCTGGACCAGGTGTTCCGGAGGGAGAGCGCTCACAAGCGCTCTGTTATCTCGGTGACATCTTCCCCACCTTGCTCGACATCGCCGAGATCGAACATGAAGAGGCGTCTTCCTTCCAAAGCCTCAGGGCCTGCTTCGAAGGTGAGAGCTCAAGAGAGCAAGTCATCACCGCTTACAAGAACAGCCAGAGAGCCATCATCTCATCGCGCTGGAAGCTCGTCGCGTATCCAAAGATCAACAAGCTCCAGCTCTTTGACCTCAAAGAAGATCCTTATGAGATAAATGATCTCTCAGAAGATGCCGAGCACTCAATAACCCTCGGGCAGTACACCAGAGAGTTGGAGATGAGAATGGAAGGTCTCGTGAAGGCAATCCCACTGAGATCGAGCGCGCCGCTCCC
>JAPKBY010000385.1 GCA_028823185.1 Planctomycetota bacterium | reverse complement strand
ACACAGCTCAAGCCTTCGAGCTGCTGGAGCGCGCGCTGCTCCCTCCTCGCCAAAAGCCGAGCCACCACCCCGGAGAGCGGAAAACCTCCACCTGAGGCGACGCGACGGGTGAGGTACGCCCCTTCCTCGTCGGTGAGCCGCTCCACTCTCCCGAAAGTGTCTCTCTTGAAGACTCGATCTACTTGCCAGGCACCCATGCGCCGCCTATTGTCCGAGCTCTGGGCCTCCCGTCCAATGAACAACTTGAGTCAATCCTCCACCATCCACGTCCGAGGCCTCTCACGACGCTTCGGCAGCAAGCAAGCCCTCTCTCCGATCGACCTCGACGTCGAACCGGGTGAGATCGTCGGGCTCATCGGCCCCAATGGCTCTGGGAAGAGCACCTTGCTGCGCTGTCTCACAGGCGTCGTAAAGAGAGACTCTGGAGAGGTCCGAATTGACGGCGAGCCACTCAGCGGCGACGGCGTCAACATAAGGCGCCGCGTGACCTACTCTCCTGGCGAGGTCAACGCCTACGGAGAGCTCACTGGAAAAGGTCAACTGGCATGGCTCCTCAGAGGTCGTGACGCTGACACTCATACGCGAGCAGAAGAGTTCGCCAAGGCGCTCGGACTCCCGCTCGACGATCGCGTCCGCACTTATTCCCACGGAATGAAACGTCAGCTGCTCTTCGCAGCAGCGATCGCACCTGAGGTCAAGGCGAGGCTCCTTGATGAGATGACTGAGGGCCTCGACCCCTCCATGCGCGCGCGCATCCTCGACAAGCTGCGCGCAGACGCCGACGACGGCTCCGCGATCCTCCTCTCCAGCCACCACTTCGGCGAGGTCAATCGCGTCTGCGATCGACTCATCTTCATTCAAGATGGCAAGAAGCTCTCGGAGGAGAGCCCTGCGACCATCGCAGAGCGCGCCCGCGGCCTGGCCACCTTTGAATACCACGACGCTCTCACAGCGCAGAGCGCCCACGAACAGCTGAGCTCCGGAGGTGTAGATGCAGAGCTGCGCGACACGCGACTCCTCGTTCGCCTCGCAGGTGACGACCCACAAGCCTCGCTCGCAGAGCTGCTCACGAGAGCAGAGCTCCCCGCCCCCAGCTCCATCCTCTATGGACAGCTCCCCTTAGCGGACCTCTATCGCGAGCTCTACGGAGGAGACGCCTGCTAATGGAACGCACGCTCCGCTCTTACCTGCTCCCTTCCATTCTCTACGCGCTATTGCTGGAAGCGATGCTCGCCGCCGCGATCCTCTACTGGCCGGACTTCGAGGACAACATCGAAGCCTATGGTGACATCCTGCCCTTCGAGAGCGTGCGCAAGATGGTCGAGTCCATCTCAGACACAGGCGTCTCTGCCTATGTGAACCTCCAGCACTTCTACAAGGCTTGCAACGTCCTCGGCACCGCCGCAGCGGTCTTCTTCGCCGTCGGCGCCGTCGCCGGAGAGGCGAACCGTGGAACCTTAGAGCTCTGGCTCTCCCGGCCGATCTCACGCACGCGCATGCTGCTCGAGCGCTACTTCGCTGGCGCCATCGCCATGGCTTTGCCCATCTTCCTCACGAGCGCGACGATCCCTTGGCTCCTAGAGCAAGTCGGCGAAGAGATGAGCCTCTCTGGCCTCATGCTCTCCTCAGCTCACGAGTCGCTCTTCCTGCTCGTGCTCTACTCTCTCGCCTTCTGCATCTCAACCGTCTCGAGCCGGCCCATGCCGATCGCCCTCGGGCTGCTCTTCGTGACGATCTTCGAGTTCTCCATCTACCTCGTGATGGAATGGACGCACTACTCCTGGTTCCGCCTCGCGGACCTCGATGACTTCCAGACCATCCTCAGAACAGGAGGCTTAGACGCCTCCACCTGTGGGCCTCTCGCCATAGCGAGCGCGTCCCTGCTCGGGCTCTCACTCTTCCTCTTCCACAGGCGCGTCCCCTAAGGCATCACGCGAGCCAGCCAGCAAGACGGGCGCGCATGGCCCATGAGCGCGCGCCAGCTTGCTGGTACTTCACGACACCCTCGACCAGGCTCGGCGCCTTGGCGAAGGCTGCCTTAGCGGCCGCGCGATCACCGCGTCCTTGATGAGCCCTACCTCGGAGATACGCAGACTCCGGCGTCTCCCCATAGGTCACATCGTGCCGATCAAGTTTAGAGAGCGCCTCGTCTGGCGCACCAGCGAGAGTCTTCGCCTCGGCCAAGCGCCGCAGCGCTTCTCCATAGCCGTGCTCTTCATCCAAGAGGACCGCCTTAGAGAGCGCCTCGACGGCCCCCTCAATCTGACCTAGCTTGAGCTTCGACCGACCGACCCGATAAGCCCACTCCGCCACATCACTCTCATAAGCCCAAGCCTTCTCGAGGTGAGGGAGCGCCTCGCTATGCTTCTCCTGCCCAGCGAGCAGAGCGCCGAGCTTGCCAGCGTTATGAGGAGTGTCGACCTCACCGAGAGCGCTGATGGAGCGCTTCAAGCGACGCTTATCGATCAACTTAGAGCCCATGCGCGCAGAGACAGCGCTCACGACGACCGCTGCGAGGTAAAAGCCCAAAAAGGGCACGTCGAAGATCGCACCCACAAAGGGCAGCTGTCGAAGAACCGAGAGGGCCACAAAGACCAGTAAGAAGTATCCGATGAGTCGTAGCACGAGCCCGAGCCTACCTCTTC
>JAPKBY010000384.1 GCA_028823185.1 Planctomycetota bacterium | reverse complement strand
GTGGTCGACCTCGCCTACACCTTCCTTGACCCGCGCATCAAGCTGGAGGACAGCTAGTGGAGATCGAGAAGAGAGCGCGCTGGGACATCGGCGGAGCCCAGATGGAGTCCCTCCTTACGGAGATCGCGCGCTTCAAGGGCGAGAGCCTCTGGCAAGACGCGTGGCGACGCTTGAAGGCCAACCGCGCCTCTTGGTGGGCGCTCATCTTCCTCGCAATCTTCGGCAGCATCGCCTTCATCGCCCCGGTCTTACCACTGCCCTGCCCTGCGACGATTGATCTCCAGCTCGAGCCGCAGCCGCCGATCGCTCCCTGGACTGAGTTCGGCAATGAGAACTACCGCGCCGACTACTGGGATCTGAACGCGCTCGACCAGGGCTTAGTGAATCTACGAGAGGCTATCTTCGGCAAATGGCAGAGCTCTAACTGGCTCGGCACGGACGCGAAGGGGCGTGACATCCTCTCCCGCATCATCTGGGGCAGCCGCACATCCATCCTCGTCGCCATCGCCGCGACGCTCTGCTCGCTCATCATCGGGGTCTCTTATGGCGCCGTCTCTGGCTTCTTCGGAGGTTGGGTCGACAACCTGATGATGCGGATCGTAGACGTGCTCTATTCGATCCCTTTCATCTTCGTCGTGATCTTCCTGATCACGATCCTAAACACACCAGATCCGACGCAGGAGGACGGAGGCGTCAACAGAGAGATCGTCTTCTATGTCGTCATCGGCGCCATCTACTGGCTGACGATGGCGCGCGTCGTCCGTGGTCAGGTCCTCTCCCTCAGAAAGACAGAGTTCGTAGAAGCTGCGCGCGTGATCGGCGCGTCCTCTGCGCGCATCGTCTTCGTCCACCTGGTCCCGAACGTCCTCTCTATCGTGATCGTTTACCTCACGCTCACGGTCCCTGCCGTCATGCTCTTTGAAGCCTTCTTGAGCTTCCTCGGGCTCGGGATCGAGCCGCCGAAAGTCTCATGGGGACTCTTGGCCGTCGACGGCGCAGAAGTGATCAACCCGGTGAGGATCTATTGGTGGTTGATCCTCTTCCCAGCGGCTGCCATGGGCTCAACTTTGCTCGCTCTCAACATCCTCGGTGACGGCTTGCGCGACGCCCTCGACCCGAAGCTCAGAGGAAAAGACTGATGGCTAGAGCACTCGACATACAGAACCTCTCCGTCCGCTTCGACACACAGCACGGCAATGTGAAGGCGGTTGACTCGGTCTCTTTCCACATTGAAGAGGGCGAGACGCTGGGGCTGGTCGGCGAATCAGGCTCCGGAAAATCTGTCTCCAGCCTCGCTGTCATGGGGCTCGTCCCCTCGCCTCCTGGCGTCGTTCGAGCAGACGCGATGCTCTTAGGAGAGAGAGATCTGACGAACCTGAGCCCAGAGGCGCTCCGTCGAGTGCGCGGAAAGGAGGTAGCCATGGTCTTCCAAGACCCGATGACCTCCCTCAACCCGCTGCTCACCGTAGGCAGGCAGCTGACTGAAGAGCTCGAGGTCCACGAGGGACTCAGTCAGTCTGAGGCCCTCAAGCGCGCAGCCACGGGGCTGGGAGATGTCGGCATCCCTGCGCCCGAAGAGCGCCTCGCCGCCTATCCGCACGAGCTCTCGGGAGGGATGCGGCAACGCGTGATGATCGCCATGGCGCTGCTCTGCAACCCCAAGGTGCTCATCGCAGATGAACCGACCACGGCTCTCGACGTCACGATCCAAGCACAGATCCTGGAGCTCATGCGTGCCCTCCAAGAGAAGCACGGCACGGCCATCCTCCTCATCACGCACGACCTCGGTGTCGTCGCAGGAATGAGCGATCGAGTCAACGTGATGTACGCCGGTCGAATCGTCGAGACCGCGGCCACGACTCCCCTCTTTGACACGCCTCTCCATCCCTACACAAAGGGCCTATTGGAGAGCGTCCCTGATCTGACCGGGGTCGCTGGCGCAGACCTCTACTCGATCCCTGGTCAACCGCCTGACCTCGCAGAGTTGCCACCTGGCTGCGCCTTCGCGCCGCGCTGCTCGAGAGTTCGTGATGAGTGTGTGTCCGCTGTCCCGCCAGCTATCTCTCCGGTTCCAGATCGACTCTCTGCCTGTCTCGATGCAGAGAGCCTCGCGAAGGAAGGAGGTGTCCGATGAGCGCACCGCTCCTAGAAATCACAGATCTAAAGAAGCACTTCCCTGTCGGAAATAGAGGGATCTTCAAAGATGGTCGACGCATCCTGCGCGCCGTCGACGGGGTCTCCTTTAACCTAGAGCGCGGGCAAACCCTCGGTCTCGTGGGTGAGTCAGGATGCGGCAAATCAACCACAGCGCGAACCATCATCGGCCTCCACCCTGCGACCTCTGGCTCAGTGAAGCTCGAGGGCAAGGAGCTCACGAGTCTCTCTCGCTCAGAGTGGCTCCCGCTGAGGCGCCGCGTTCAGATGATCTTCCAGGACCCCTACGCCTCTCTCGATCCGCGGCAGACGGTCTCTTCGATCCTCACTGAGCCCCTCACCATTCACAAGCTCGCCAAGCCGAAGGAGCGCAAGCTCCGTGCGATGGCGCTGCTTGACGCGGTCGGCCTCAATCCACGCCACATCGACCGCTACCCGCACGAGTTCTCTGGTGGTCAACGGCAACGCATCGGCATCGCGCGCGCGCTCGCGCTAGAGCCGGAGCTGCTGCTCCTCG
>JAPKBY010000383.1 GCA_028823185.1 Planctomycetota bacterium | reverse complement strand
CCTGCGTTGCATAAGAGCGCGCTCGCAAAGGTGTCTTGGTTTGCGCTCATGAACGGCTTCGTCCAGATCAGATAAGCGAAGGAGACCGGACTTTGATTCATGGCGGCCTCACGCGCTGCCTCCGCTCGTGACTCGATGTCTCCAGCGATCTCCTCACCTCGATCACGGCGACCTAAGAGCCCTGCTATCTCCCGCACCATCTCGGCAGTCTCAGCGATCGTCCGAGGCATCGAAGAGTGACAAGTCAGTCCACTCCCCACGAGCGCTTGATAATCTTCGCTTCGATTCTCTTCCGCATTCATCAAGACGAGATCGGGGACGAGGTTCCTTATATCGTCGACCCTTGGATCCTTCGTACCGCCGACCTTCATCACGCGGCGAACACCTCGCTCTGGATGAACACAGAACTTGGTGCAAGCGATCAGGTCTCGCCCCCTGCCGAGGGCAAACACGAGCTCAGTCAGACTCGGACAGAGAGAGACGATCCTCACACTGTCACCGTGGGATGCAGCTCGCCTTCGATGACCTCACACGCATAGCGTCTTCCGTCTTGGACGATTCTCCCGAAGGGGAAATCCGCGTCATGATAGAAGAGGCCTATCCACTGCCCCTGCACCGCCCGCTCGATCCAATCAGCTCGGACTGTGTAAGAGCGGACGACGTCAATGTCATAAGCCATGATGAAAGCTGGCTGAATGTGATGTGTTGTTGGCACAACATCAGCCCAAAAGACCGCGGTGTCTCCGTCTCCGTCTAGATTCACGGTGATGACGCTGACGCCATCTGAGTGACCACCGAGCTCATGAGCATGAACTCCAGGTATGAGCTCGGCAGTGCCTGAGTACGTCTCAAGGAGGCCAGCTTCCTCGACAGGGAGCAAGTCATCTAATCGATAGGAGGCCCGGCGGATGTGGTCAGCGTTCTTCACCTGCTCGACCTCAATCAGAGGTGCGAAGTGCCGAGCGTTTGGAAAGAGCGGGACGAGCTGCCCCTCTCGCTCAACCACTTGGCTCCCGATGTGATCCCAATGACAGTGAGACGCGATCACATGGGTTATCTCTTCAGGCTCGAGGCCACAGCCTCGGACGCTCTTCTCCAAGGTCACCGAGCGGTCCATGTGGTAGATCTCTCGCCACTTCTCTTCCCAGCGGTCACCTACGCCGACCTCAATGATCGCCTTCACGTCGCCCCGCTCTATCAAGAAGGGTCGCAGCCCTAGTCGGATCGTGTTGTCCTCCGCAGGCGGGGTCAATTTACGCCAGATATTTGCCGGGACTACTCCCCACATCGAGCCGCCATCGAGCCGGAAGAAGCCATCACTTAGCGCCGTAACTCTCCACTCCCCGGCCTGGACGCTCCTGCGCTCCCAAGTCGAAGAACTCGCAGGCGTCGAGCTCATCCCTCAAGCACCCAGGAGGGAACGAGTCTCTTTGATGACATCACGCGCGATGATGATCCGCTGAATCTCGCTGGTCCCTTCACCGATCGTGCAAAGCTTCGCGTCTCGCCACATTCTCTCGACGGGGTACTCGCGGCTATACCCCATACCACCGTGGATCTGAATCGCGTCATAAGTGACACGCATCGCGGTCTCAGAGGCGTGCAATTTTGCGATCGCGGCCGCCGTACCAAAATTCTCACCCGCATCTTTCAAGCGGGCAGCGTGGTAGACCAGATGCCTAGCAGCCTCGATCTGGACAGCCATGTCTGCGAGCTTGAAGGAGACCGCTTGTTGATCTGCGAGCGTCTTCCCGAAGGCCTCGCGCTCACAGGCATAGCGCGCAGCACACTCATATGCGCCCTGGGCGATCCCGAGAGACAGCGCTCCGATCGAGATCCGTCCGCCCTCAAGAGTCTTCATGAAGGTTGAGAAGCCCTCGCCCTTAGGGCCGAGGATTTGGTCACCCGGAACACGCGCCTCCTCAAAGACGAGGCTCGCCCAATCTGAACCGCGCATTCCTAGCTTCTTCTCTCCAGGCTCGAGGACGAGTCCAGGGGTGTCTTTTGTCAAAACAAAGGCGCTGATCCCCTTCGAACCCAAGTCCTTATTCAGGCTAGCGGTGACGATGAAGGTGCCTGAGTAGTTCGCGTTCGTGATGAAGCACTTCCTTCCAGTCAGCACCCAGTCTTCGCCATCCGGTCGCGCCATCGTCTCTGTGCCGCCAGAGTCAGAGCCTGCGTTTGGCTCTGTGAGTCCATAGGCCCCCATGTATTCGCCCGCGACGAGCTTGGGGACATACTCCTTTCGCATTCGGTCTGAGCCCCACTTGTAGATCGGGTAGGTCCCGAGGCTGACGTGAGCAGCCAAGGTGAGGCCCGTAGAGCCGCACACACGGCTGAGCTCTTCTACGGCGATAGCGTAGGCGAGCGTGCCTCCATCAGATCCCCCCACATCCTCCGGGAAAGGGATGCCGGTGAGTCCGAGCTCAACGATCTGATTCCAGGTGTCAACCGGGAACGAGTGCTCCTCATCAATCTTTGAGGCTTGGGGTGCGACCACGTTCTCTGCGAACTCGCGCACCATGTCACGGATCATCTCCTGGTCTTCGGAGAGTTCAAGTCCATGACGGATTCCGGGGAGGGCATACATCTTTATTTATCTCAATCGTTTCTAGGTTCAGTCGAGTTCGATGCGCCATCCGGCAGTCCGGCGGCGTCTCGGGATCGGGGTC